>PEAP01000108.1 GCA_002753665.1 Magnetococcales bacterium DC0425bin3 | reverse complement strand
ATCAGGAGGCCGATGTCACACCTCGCTGAAACTCAAAAGAAAATTCTTATCTAAGTGCCATTACCATCACGACTCTCCTTGCCCTGGGGCCATGGCCCACCGGACGTTGACAGCAGACCCGATCTGTTGCATCACCCCATCATGTGCGACTTCGTCCTGCACTGCCAGGCACTGCCGAGGACACCATGATCTCCGAAGCCCCCCGCCCCGACCCCGACGCCCTGCTGGCCCGGCTGCGGACCGCCACCGCCCGGGAGGGTCGGGGGCGGCTGAAGATCTTCTTCGGGGCCTGTCCCGGGGTGGGCAAGACCTACGCCATGCTCACCGCCGCCCGGGTGCTGCGCGGCCAGGGGGTAAATGTGGTGGTGGGCGTGGTGGAAACCCATGGTCGCCAGGAGACTCTCGATCTGCTGGAAGGGTTCGACTGCCTGCCACGCCGCGCCATCGACTACAAGGGCAACAGGCTGGAGGAATTCGACCTGGATGCCGCCCTGGCCCGGCATCCGGATTTGATTCTGGTGGACGAACTGGCCCATGCCAACACCCCGGGGTCACGGCATCCCAAGCGCTGGCAGGACATCGAGGAGTTGCTGGCGGCGGGGATCGATGTCTACACCACGGTGAACGTCCAGCATGTCGAAAGCCTCAACGACGTGGTGGGTGGCATCACCGGGGTGCGGGTGCGGGAGCGGGTGCCCGACCACGTCATCGACCAGGCCGACGAGATGGTATTGGTGGATTTGCCCCCCGAGGAGCTGCTGCAGCGCCTGCGGGAGGGCAAGGTCTACATTCCGCGGCAGGCGGAACGGGCCATGGAGAATGACCGTGAAAGTCGCGGAGCGACTTTCATCGGTGGAGGGTGGAGGGAGGCCTCCCCCATCCATCAAGGTTTCTTCCGCAAGGGCAACCTGCTGGCTTTGCGGGAGCTGGCCCTGCGGCGCACCGCCGACCGGGTGGACGGCGACGTGCGGGCCTGGCGGCGGGAAAAATCGGTGGCCACGGTCTGGTCCACCCGGGAGCTGGTGCTGGTGTGCGTGGGGCCGGGGCCGGACAGCGAACGTCTGGTGCGCCGCGCCGCCCGCCGGGCCAACCAGACCGGGGCGCCCTGGCACGCCATCGCCATCGAGACGCCGGCCATGGAGCATCTGCCCGATGCGGCCCGGGTGCGCATCCTGGGCATGCTGCGGCTGGCCCAGGAGCTGGGGGGCATCACCGCCAGCCTGGCGGCGCCGGATCCGGTGGCCGCCGCCGTCGCCGTCGCCTATGCCCGGGAACACAACCTGGGCACCCTGCTGGTGGGGCGGGACCGCTACCGGCGCCTGCCCTGGCAACTCGGCTTCGCCGAGAAGGTCGGACGGCTGGCTCCGGATCTGGAAATCCTGCAGATCGCCCGGGAGGACGCCCCCCGGACCCGGACCGGTCCCGCCCCCCGGCGCACCAGCCTGGCGGCTGCCGTCCGTCCCCTGCTGCTGGCCCTGCTGGCGGCGGGATCCCGCCGTGATCGGGTTCGGACTGGGCCTGGCCATCGTGCGCTCCATCGTCGAGGCCCATGGCGGCACGGTGGGGGCCGACAATCGTCCCGAGGGCGGGGCGCGGTTCGTGCTGCGCCTGCCTCTGGGCACCCCGCCCGCCGTTCCGGAGGAACCCCGATGACCGACTGCCAGCCGTCCAGGATCCGGATCGTCTTCATCGAGGACGAACCGCAGATCCGCCGCTTCGTGCGTCTGGCCCTGGAGGCGGAAGGCCATGGCGTGGTGGAGGCCGAGACCGGCCGACAGGGTCTGATGGACATCGGTACCCGGCGTCCCGACCTGGTGATCGTGGACCTGGGCCTGCCGGACCGGGACGGACTGGAGGTGATCCGCGACCTGCGGTCCTGGTCGGCGGTACCGGTGCTGGTGCTGTCGGCCCGGGCCGACGAGGCCGACAAGGTCGCGGCGCTGGATCTGGGCGCGGACGACTATCTGGCCAAGCCCTTCGGCATGCCGGAACTCCTGGCCCGGCTGCGGGCCTTGCTGCGGCGCACGTCGCGGGGGGCGGAAGAGCGTGCCCCCGTGGTGCGTCTCGGGGCGGTGGAAGTCGACCTGGTCCAGCGCCTGGTGACACGTGGCGGCCAGCCCATCCACCTGACCGCCATCGAGTACCGCCTGCTGGCCTTGCTGATCGCCAACGCCGGCCGGGTGCTGACCCACCGCGTCCTGCTGCGGGAGGTCTGGGGACCGCGCCAGATGGAAAACCTCCACTACCTGCGCGTCTACATGTCCAACCTGCGGCGCAAGCTGGAACAGGACCCCAACGCCCCGGCTCACCTGCTGACGGTGTCGGGGGTGGGGTACCGGCTGGTCCTCTCCGAGATGGCGGGGGCATGAGGGATGATGGTCTGGTGATGATCGAGCCAAAGTCGGAAGCAGGCCATCCGCCACAGCAGGCTGTTGGCGGATGGACCGATGTGTCGGGCATAATCCGCCCAGGATGAAAACGGTTCCGGCAGGACGAGGGGATCGAGATCGCCCCGTTCGAGGGCCCGGATGGTTTGGTCCAGCATCGGCTTCAGGGCGCCTGTCCAGAGGGAGCTGGTGTCGGGGGTGAATCCCTGTTTCCTGCGTTCGAACAGCGCCCTGGGCAGATCCCTCTCCAACAGCCGCCGGGACAGGGTCTTGCTGGTTCCGGTCCGGGGATCATGGCGGGTCCGCACCGGCTGACTCAGCATCCAGAGTACGAGATCGTGATCCAGCAGCGGTTCACGCACTTCGAGACCATGGGCCATGCTGGCCCGATCGATCTTGACCATGAGGTTGTCGGGCAGATACAGCATCAGATCCAGGCGACCGGCCCAATCCAGTGGATCCTGCACCGCTTCGAGGACCTTCCGCTGCCAATGGTATCCCTCCTGGATGGGGGGCAGGTCCCGCCACCCGGTGACCGGGAAACGCGCCGGATTGGCGGCGTCCTTCCAGCCCCGCATGGCCAGCCACTGGGCCATGCGGTCCGGCTGGGCGATGGTGACCGCGGTGCCGCGACAGGTTGGACGCACCCGGGGGGCCCAATTCCCCACCAGCCGCCGCAGGGGGTGCGGCAGGAGATTCCAGCGGTCCAACCCGGCCATTTGCCGATGCCAGGGATATCCGACCCCCACCTCGTCCCCGCCATCCCCGGACAGCACGACCTTGACCCGTTTGGCCACCTGACGGGTGAGGGCAAAGGTGGGGAGCAGGGATTCGTCGGCAAAGGGTTCGTCGTAGGCCAGGAGCGCCTGGGCGAGCAGCGGGGAGGCGTCCCCCATGGACAAGATCGCGTTGTGCAGTCCCAGATGATCGGTGATGGCCCGGGCAAAGGGGGATTCGTCGATCTCCGGATTGTCGAACCCCATGGTGAAACTGGCCACCCGGCCTCCGGTCAACCGCCCGGAGACGACCGTCACCAGGGTGGAATCGATGCCCCCGCTCATCAGGGTGCCCACCTCCACGTCACTGATCAGACGATAATCTACCGCCCGTTCCACCAGGTCGGCGTAGGCGTCCAGCTGGTCCCGGGCATTCATCGGTCCGGAACCAGGTTGCTCCGGCACATCCCGGTCGAGGCTGAAAAAGGCCGTCTCGGGCTCCAGCAGCACCCCGCTGTCCGTCCAGCGCACGACCAGATGATGGCCCGGGCGCAGCTTGCGTCCGCCGCCGAGGATGGATCGCGGGGAGGGCACATACCCCAGCGCCAGATAGTCCCGCAGGGCGACGAGATCGATGCCGGAGGGCTGGGACGGAAAGCGTCGCAAGGCATGCAGATCCGAGGCGAAACACAGCCCATCCGGCCACTGCCGGTAGCAGAGCGGTTTGACGCCGAACCGGTCCCGCGCCAGGATCAGGGTTCTGTCCCGGGGGTCCAGCCAACCGAAGGCGAACATGCCCCGCAGCCGGGGCAGGGCCGCGAGGCCCCAGTGATTCATGGCTTCGAGCAGCACTTCGGTATCGCTGGTGGAATGGAACACATGACCTTCGGCTTCCAGCTCCCCGCGCAGCTCACGAAAATTGTAGATCTCGCCATTGAAGGTCAGCAGGGTCCCCCGGGGGGAGCGCATGGGTTGACGGCCCTGATCGGACAGATCCAGGATGGCCAGCCGGGTATGGCCCAGCAGCCATCGATGGCCGGCTTCCATGCCCTCGCCATCCGGCCCCCGGGGCCGCAGCGCCTGCAGGACAGCTTGCCCCTGGGCCAATGCAGTCTCCGGATCGGCCACGGACGGACCGACCCAACCGAATATTCCACACATGGCTCAAACCAGTGACTGGGGTATTGGTGGACGATGGGGCGCGCGGAACGGCGCCTTGAGCAGTACATGCCAGGGCAGTTGCAGGTGGCTCTGCAGGGTCAGGGCGCTGTGCAGGTCTCCGTGCCGGAACGCGGTCTTCAGCACGCGGATTCCATAGGCGTGCAGCACATTTTCCAGGGCCATGCGCCGTTCTTCCGGGGTCAAGGGGCAGTCGGGATGGGCCAGGGCGTCCCGCTGAATGGCGAGGTGCATGGCCTGCTTCATTTCCCGGTTCAGGGACTTTTCCTGTCCCGCATGGGTCCGATCCCAGGCCAGGGCCGGCGGCGTGGTCAATAGTGGATAATGGCGACTCAGGGTCAACCACAGTTCGTGGTCTCCCACATGCCGTTTGCCGCTGAACCCTCCCACCTGGCGGAACGCCTCGGTGCGGATGAACGCGCTGTTGGGGGCGCGTCCGAACAGATTGGCATGAAAGAAATTGATGAGATACGCCGCCCGGGGAGACAACACCAATGGGTGGGGACGATCCAGGAGTTCCTTCTGCGACAGGGCATATCCGGCGGATGGATGGGCGTCCATCAAGGCGACGAGATATTCCAGGGCATAGGGATAGAGATGATCGTCCGAATCCAGATATTTCAGGTAACGCCCGCGGGCCAGGGCGGCGGCCCGGTTGCGATTGACATAATCCCCCAGATTGCGGTCGTTCTTGAAGACCCTGACCCGGTCATCCGCTGCCGCATGGAACCGGGCGATGTCGAAGGTATCGTCTGCGGAAGCGTCATCGACGACAATCAGTTCCAGGTTGGCAAAAGAGGAAGCCAGAACGCTCTCGATGGCCGCGCCCACATGGTTCGCTCGATTGAAGGCCGTGGTCAGCACGCTGACCACGGGTACAGCCGCGGAAGCCTGGGACATGGAGAAACAGCCCATGATCGGAATTGTTCGGTCGGACAAGTGTTGCGATCATAGGCTGCTTCGGAAGGGGATGGCAATCATCCTCATGGATCGACTCCGCAGGACGTATCGGCCGAGGCGCGCCAGCGATGTCTCCGCAGGTCGCCCCTTCGGGAGCGGCCGGACTGTGGCATAATGGCTGCTATAATCAGCAGTTCCGGCGCCTGCCCCAGGGCCGCGATGATTTCTTCCAACGCGGCCATCTGCTGAGCGGCCTCCCGGGTGCCGTATTTCAGCGCCAGGAGTCCGGCCCGCAACCGCGCATAACTGGAAAACCTGCCGTCCGGGATCGGACCCAGGTCGATAATGTCCCTTCCACCGGCTCGGGTGGCTCGTTGGCGAGCAAGGCCACGATGGCCGGGGGGAGATGCTCGCGCAGCAGCGCCCCCGCCGTTTCCGGGTGGGACAGCAGGGCCTTGAACAGCCGGTCGTGGGGTTGGGCGAGGTCAAGCATGGCGATACTGTAGCGGAATCCTTGGCCTTTGTCTTCCATCTGCCGGGCGTCGTTGCCGAAGGGAGGCTATCGAAAAAGCTCCTGCAACGATTCGGCATTGAAACTTCTATCCATCCATACCTCCAGAGTCTGCAGATCGGCTCTGGCCAATTTTTCGTTCACCCACTCCGGTGGCGGCCCAAAGCGGTGCTGAAGGATGCGCCGCAGGGAGCGTTTCTCGCCTTCCCGCAGGCCTTCCTGGCGGCCTTCCTGGCGGCCTTCCTGGCGGCCTTCCTGGCGGCCCTGATCGATGATTTCCCGTGCGAAGATCGACAGCATTTCATTGTCCTCCTGAGGGTGGACCCGGGTGACGATGCCGCGCACCGTCTTGCGGTCCAACTCCGAAAAGGTGGTCATCATGTAGAGTACCACAGGAATCAGCAGTTCCGGCGCCTGCCCCAGGGCCGCGATGATTTCTTCCAACGCGGCCATCTGCTGAGCGGCCTCCCGGGTGCCGTATTTCAGCGCCAGGAGTCCGGCCCGCAACCGCGCATAACTGGAAAGCCTGCCGTCCGGGATCGGACCCAGGTCGATGACGGTGAAGGGAAAGTTCAGCAGCCAGGGGCGCAAGGTTTCGTCGGCGTCGACGAGCGCCAGATACTCCCCGGGGATTCTCCATTCCGTGGCGCCGTGATACAGCACCAGCGGCACCACGGCCGGGAGGTGGGTCCAGTCAGGCCTGGCCCGATCCTCCTGCTCGTGGATCCCCAGAATGCCCCGGCCGAGCTGCAAGGCGACCTTGCGGTCCGGATAGCTCTTATGCTCGATGAGCGTGTAGAACCAGGCGGTTCGCCCGCTCTGCATTCTGGCGCGAAACAGACGGTCCGAAAGATACGGCCGCAACTCCTCGCTGACGAATGTCCCTTCCACAGGCTCGGGCGGCTCGTTGGCGAGCAAGGCCACGATGGCCGGGGGGAGATGCTCGCGCAGCAGCGTCCCCGCCGTTTCCGGGTGGGACAGCAGGGCCTTGAACAGCCGGTCGTGGGGTTGGGCGAGGTCGAGCATGGCGATACTGTAACGGAATCCTTGGCCTTTGTCTTCCATCTGCCGGGCGTCGTTGTCGGCGCGAAGTCAACCCTTCGGCAACGGGATGGAGTGTGGCATAATGGTTTTCTTTGCCCCTACCCGAAGCGGACCGGTCATGGATCTGGAACAGCTGCGGACCCGGCCCCTGGGGGTGCTGCTCGGCATTCGCTCCTGGGGTCGCATCGCCACCGTTCTCAACATCATCCTGGTGCTGGCCATGGGCTGGAGCCTGGCCCGGCTCACCTGGCAGTGGCTGGAGGACGCCCCGGGCATCCCGGCGCCGACCCTGGCCGGGGAACAGGCGGCCGTTCCAGCCGCCGGGGACGTGGACAGCGGCGCTCTGGCCCGGATGACCCTGTTCGGCGGCGGGGGGGAGGTCGCCTCCGGATCCTCCGAGCAACTGCCCATGGCGGTGGATCCGGCCCTGAATCTGCCGGAAACCTCTCTGGAGATCCAACTGTTCGGCATCATCTTCGCCGGCGACCTGCGCACCGGCGCCCGGGCCCTGATCCGCACCCAATCGGCCGGCGAGCTGTCCTACCCGGTGGGGGCGATCCTGCCGGGAGGGGCGCGGATTCGGGACATTCTTGCCGATCAGGTGGTCATCGAACGGGAAGGCCGGCTGGAAACCCTGCGGTTGCCCAAGTCCGCCATGGCCCTGGGGCGGGTGCCGGCGGAGCCGTCCGGGGAGCAGGCCGCGGGCCAGACCAAAGCCTCCGAAGCCCTGCGCTGGCTCAAGGCCCAGATGACCACCAATCCCTCCGCCGTCCTGGAACGGGTGGGGGTGGAGCCGGTCTACGAGGCCGGCCTGTTCCGTGGCTTTCGCCTGAGGAACGGCCGCGACCCGGACTTCCTGGCCCAGTTCAACCTCCAGGATGGCGACGTGGTGACGGAAGTCAACGGCATCAACCTCAACAGCCCCTTGAAGGGCATGGAGGCCATGGGCGCCCTGGCCTCGGCCCGAACCTTGCACATGTCCGTCATGCGCGACGGCCATTCCCACGATTTTCATTTTGCCCTGGATTGACCATGACCCCACCCGTCGCCCACCCTGGGACACCATGACTGAGACCCGATTCCCCACTGGCAGACGCACCGTCCGCGCCCTCGGCCTGGCCGCCCTGCTGGCCCTGGGCCTGCTGACGGCGGCTGGACCGGCCCTGGCCAACCGCTTCACCCTCAATCTCAAGGGCGCGGATCTGCGCACCCTGATCGAAACGGTCTCCGAGGCCACGGGGCGCAACTTCATCCTGGACCCCGAGGTCAAGGGCAAGGTGACCGTGGTGTCCTCCAAGCCCATGGACGCCGACGAGCTGTACAAGGTCTTCCTGGCGATCCTCCAGGTCCATGGCTACATCGCCGTGCCCAGCGACAACGCGGTGAAGATCCTGCCCGACATCAACACCAACTACGCCAGCCAGCTCAGCGGTCAGCCGACCTCGCCCCTGGCCCCGGGCGGCGAGGCGGTGGTCAAGGTGTTCGCCCTGGAGAACGTGGAGGCCGCCAAGCTGATCCCGGTGCTGCGTCCCCTGGTCACCCCCAAGGGCTTCATCTCCGCCCTGGACAGCGGCAACCTGCTGCTGGTCTCGGACACCGCCCCCACCATCGGGCGCCTGGACAAGATCCTGCCCCAGGTGGACCGTCCGGTGGACCTGGGCGCGCCGGAAGTGATCCCTCTCCAGCATGCCGCCGCCCTGGACCTGGTGCGGGTGCTGCAGAGCCTGGAACAGGGCGACGCCAAGAACGCCGCCCGGCCCTATCAGCCCAGCTTCGCCGTGGACGAGCGCACCAACTCCATCCTGCTGGGCGGACCGGAATCCTCCCGCCTGCAGATGCGCGCCCTGATCAGCCACCTGGATACCCCGGTGGATATCATCGGCAATACCCAGGTGGTCTATCTGCGGTTCGCCAAGGCGGAAACCATGGTCAAGGTGCTGAGCAGCATCGGCGAGAACTTCCTGAAGAAGACCCAGGCCCAGGACAACGCCGCCAACGCCACCGCCACCCAGCGCAACACCATCAACGTGCAACCGTTCGAGGGGGCCAACGCCCTGGTGATCACCGCCCCCCCCAACCTGCTGCGCACCATGCGGGCGGTGGTGGACAAGCTGGACGTGCGCCGCGCCCAGGTGAAGGTGGAGGCCATCATCGCCGAGATCAACACCACCCGGGTGGCAGAACTGGGCGTGCAGTGGAACCAGCTTCCCACCGACAAGGTCGGACCGGCCCTCAGCTCCAACTTCCAGAGTACCAACCAGGGCATCATCGATCTCAGCGGCTCCACCGCCGGAGTGCCCAACATCACCAGCCTGGGCAACGGCCTCAGTCTGGGCTATCTGAACGGCACCACCACCATCGCCGGCACCACCCTGCTCAACATCAGCACCCTGCTGCGGGTGTTGCGCACCGACACCTCCACCAACGTGCTCCAGACCCCCACCATCGTGACCCTGGACAACGAACCGGCGGAAATCGTCGTGGCGGAGAACGTGCCCTTCGTCACCGGCGCCTACACCTCCAATGGCACCGCCGTCACCAATCCGTTCCAGACCGTGTCCCGGGAGGACGTGGGCATGGTGCTGAAGGTGACGCCCCAGATCAACGAAGGCACGCCGTGCGGCTGGATATCCAGCAGGAACTCTCCGAGGTCAAGGACACCCCCCACCCTGGGCACCAGCGACGTGGTCACCGAAACCCGTTCCATCAAGACCGTGGTGATGGTGGACGACGGCCAGATCCTGGTGCTGGGCGGCCTGATCCGCGACCGCCAGACCAAGGTGGACGAAAAGGTGCCCATCCTGGGGGACATTCCGGTGCTGGGCGCCCTGTTCCGCTACGAGACCAACGACAAGGCCAAGATCAACCTGATGGTGTTCCTGCGGCCGGAAATCCTGCGCAACGCCCAGGACGGCTTCGCGGTCACCCGGGAGAAATACCGTTACCTGCGGGAGCGGCAGCTGGCCATGCCCCAGGAAACCGGTTTCATGAGCCTGGACGAACGCACCCCGCTGCTGCCGGGGCTGGAGAATTCCGTCGGCGGCCCGCCCCTGGCCCGGATCCAGCGCTCGCCGGCCCTGCAACCGCTGCCGGCCCTGGAGAATCCCAACCGTCCCGCCAACGGGCCGGTGGTGCCCCCGCCCCCGCCGTTCCGGGGCCGGGACGCCGCCCCCACCGCGGGACCGGGTTACCCCCCGGCGGTGGCGCCCGAACCGGCCCTGGGTCCGGAGACCGCGGCCCCGCCGCCACCGCCCGAGTT
>PEAP01000107.1 GCA_002753665.1 Magnetococcales bacterium DC0425bin3 | reverse complement strand
TCGGGGCCGACGGCGGCGGGGGCGGGGGGAGCGGGGGCCAGCGGCGGAACAGAACGTCCGGCGGCGCCGCGAAGCGGGCCGGAGGACGATGAGCCACCTGGCGAAACAGGTCGGTCAGGAAGGCCTCGTTGGTCTCTTCCAGTCGCTGTCGCGTTGCCGGGGGCAGGCGGCGGCCCAGGGCATCCAGCGGATTGTTGCGGGAGATTTCCGCCAGCTCCGCCGGATCCCGCACGTCGTCGCCCTTGCTGTGCGGACCCATGCGGGCCGTGTCGATGACCAGAAAGCCGGGGGTGGTTCCCGCCCGGATGCCCTGGACGAATGTCGCCACCCGGGGGATGAAATCCTCCTCCCGGTCGCCGAGGCGCAGGGTGACCAGGCCAAAGGCGGCGCCCCGGGCGAGGATGTCTCCGGCCACGCCCCAGGCGGTGGGAGTGGTCTGGGCGATCCGGTTGTTCTCCACCACGAACAGCAGGGGCGCCCGCCACAGGGCGGCCAGATTGAGGCTTTCGTAGAGCTGCCCCTGTCCCAGGGTGCCGTCGCCCAGCAGCACCGCTCCCATGGCCCCCTGGCCCGCCAGACGGGCCGCCAGGGCCAGTCCCGCAGCCACTCCGGTCAATCCGCCCTGTATGCCGGTGGACCAGAAGCGTCTCCCGGCCAGATGCTGACTGCCCCCCCAGCCGCCGCAGGCCCCGCCGCTGCGGGCGGTCACCTCGGCGATGAGCGCGGCGAAATCGCCGCACCAGGTGAGAAAATGCCCATGGTTGCGGTGATTGGAGAGCAGAAAATCCCGCCCGGGATCCAGGGCCCGCACCACCGCCATCTGGCAGATTTCCTGGCCCAGCCCGGTGTGGATGGTGCCCGCCACCTCGCCCCGGGCGAAGGCGTCCAGCAACAGCTGTTCGGTGCGCCGGATCAGGTGACCGAAGCCGTAGAGGGACTCGGCATCGGTGCCGATGCGCGGATGTCCGCGGGCGTCGGTGACAAAGGGCCGGTTGGCAGGCACATCCATGGATCGGACCGTCTCCATCGAGGGGGTGATCCACCCATTAAAGCCCATTCCGCTCACCGATGCAAAAGCGCAAGTTCCGAGTAGAGATTGCCGATCCGCGCCCGGGGGAGATCCGGACCCCCGCGGGGCAGGCGAAAGAGCGTGGGCAGAGCCCGCTCCACCACCCGGGTGGCGAAAGGGAATCCCTGAAGAAACCGGCCATCGGTCAGGGTGAAGGCCACCCGGGCGCCCAGCAGCCGCCGCAGCAAGGGGCACAGGAATCTTGGCGGCAGAGGCGCCGGCTCCAGGTGCAGCAGTTGGGCACAGGACCAGCCCCGCCAGGTGGTCCGGCGCCAGGCGGCATGGATCGTCGTGCCGTCAGCCTGCCACAGGACATGATGCAATCCGGGGGCCCGGGCATGGTCGCGGATGATGCGTGCCGCCGCCGGGGGCAGGCCATCCGCGCCGGGATCGCTCACCCCTCGGGCCCTGGAACCGCCGGGCCAGGGCAGGTTGGGCCAGACCAGCAGCCGGGTTTCCAGGGGTTGGAACTTGAGAAAACGGAATGCCTTGAACGAAGCATCGTTGGGAGTCAACACGAAGTGGAGAACCTGGGGATCCGCCGTGGCCGCCATCAGCAAGGGCAGGCTGCCGTTGCGGTGGTCGTCCTCCACGAACCAGCTATGCAGGTTGCACTGCCGCCAGGGGTGGCCGTCGATTTCCCGGTGGGAGTGCAGGGTGCCGATCACCCCCAGGATCCGCCGCTCCCGCACCAGCATCATGCCATGGTGGGGAGGGGTGGGATCCCAATGACCCCGAAACAGGGTGGACCAATCCCGGGGGGCGATCGACCGGTTGAACCGTTGGTGGAGCAGCTCCGCCACCGCGGTCAGATCGGCGTCGGTCACGGGCCGGATCTCCAGTCCTCCCGGCAGGCGCGTCATGGCGGATCCTCTCCGGCCAGAAAAGGCTCGGCCCGGGCCACCTGGTCCAGATAGGCAGGCACGGGCAGGCTCTGGAAGGCTTCCATCAACCCGGGCCGGTTGAAGCGTTGCCAGGCATGATGACGGTTGAGAAACAGGCAATGGCGCACATAATCCACGCTCTTCATGCCGGTGCGGTACTGCATCAGCAAGGCGGCCTTGGCCGCCTGGAAACGGGATATTTCCAACCACCAGTTGGCCGGAACCAGGCTCCAGACCTCGTAGGAGAGGATCCGCATCGACGCTGCGGGTTGCCGGCGCCCCAGCGCCGCGGCCAGAATACGGTTGGCGGCACTGTGGTCCGGGTGGCGGTCGTTGATGAAAGGCACCAGGATGGTCCGGGGATCGATGGTCCGCAGCAATTCTTCCAGGCGGGCGACCTGCTCCGGTCCGGCCCGCAGGGCGTTGCCCGGTTCATGCCAGTGATGCAGAACGGCCCCCAGGCTTCGGGCCACCCGGGCGGCCTCCTGGAAGCGGATCCCTTCCCGGACTTCTGTCGAGGCCCCCTCCAGGGCCACGCTGCCCCCGCCATCGGTGAGTTGAAGAACATGCACCTCCCGCCCCCGGGCCCGGGCCGCCAGCAGCAGGCCGCCACAGCCGATGATTTCGTCGTCGGGATGGGGAGAGAGCAGCAGTAACGGACCCGGAGGCAGATCCGGATTTCCGGATGTCCCAAGGGCCGCGGTGGCCGGAGGAACCTGGCGGAGCCAGGAGTCGAGGTGGTCCAGGGGCGTGGCATAGATCTGTTCGAAGGCCCGTTCGCAGACCAACCGTCCCTCCGGCAGCACGCCCACTCCCCGGGTGGCATGATCCGGTTCCTTCACGCAATGCCACATCCGGTGGTTGGCCCAGCCCGCCAGCCGGCTGTTCGCTTGCGGCCACAACCGATCCGCCAGTCGGGCCGGGTGGTGCAGGGCCAGGACATAGCGCTGCTCCCCGGTCACCGGCCCCCAGCCGAAAGCGGTCCAGGTCACCGGGCGCAGACCGATGGCCGGGAGCTGGGCGGCCAGGCGTTCCAGCGTGGGAAAGCTGTGAAAGAATGGCCGGTCCAGGTGGGGCGACGGCCAGCCGGTCATGGACCCATGGGCATGGGGAACCAGCTTCCGCCCCAAACGGCCCCACAGATGTCGGTCCACCAGCCGGGTGAGTCCCTGGGGGTTGGTGATCGCAAACAGCAGGGTGCCGCCCGGGGCCAGAATCCGTGCGATCTCCTGCAATCCCCAGCGTCCCCAGACAAGGGGCTCCAGGGCATCCACCAGGACTGCCAGGTGACACTGGCCATCCGGCAGCTCGATGCCCTCCAGCGAGCCGAGGGGGGCAATCGCCGGGGACGAAGAGGCTGCCGGCCGCGGCAGCACCAGAACCCGATAGCCTTTCCCGGTCAGGACCTGGTGCAGGGAGGGGTGTTCTCCGACCACCAGGGCCCGGCTGTCCTGGGGAGGAGCCGGCAGGGATCGAATATGGTCCGCCAACCGGGTCAGACGCAACTGCAGGGCCTGGGGAGACAAACCATGGGGCAACGGAGCATCTCCTCTTCTTCTTGCAAGAGCTTCGGAGTCGCATCAGGGCGCCTTGGCGGGTCGCCACATGATGCCCAGTGCCGCATCATATGAAATGTCTCGGGTCGGGTCACCGTCCGGCAACGGAGGGTTGGATATCGGCCGTGGTGTCGTTGGAAAATCCTTGACAATACGGGGTCTGGTTCATATATGTAGAAGGTTACCAAATTGGATTGTTCAGAGAGCCCCGCGACCGGGGCTCTTTCCGCTTTGGGACTTGACGGTGGCTCGATAATTGCTTCCCGGCCCTGCCTGCTTCGGTTCGCCCTGGCGGTCGTGACGGTCCGGGCGGGAAGGCAGCGACGGGAAGCGTTCCCTGGAGGCTGGATGCCCTGGTTGACGGATACGTTCCTGGAGGGGTTGAAGGGCCGCATCGATCTGGCCGACCTGGTGGGGCGCCATGTCACTCTCAAGAAGCAGGGTTCCAACTGGATCGGGCTGTGTCCCTTTCATCAGGAGAAGACCCCCTCCTTCCATGTTCATCCCGAACGGGGCTTTTTCAAGTGTTTTGGTTGTGGCGCCAAGGGGGATGCCATCGGCTTCCTCATGCAGCTCAAGGGGTTGGAGTTTATCGAAGCCGTCGAGGAGCTGGCCGTCGGCCTGGGGATGACCCTGCCGGAACGGGGTCCCCCGAACCCGGCCCGGGACGAGGTGGCGGAACGGGCCCGGCGGCAGCAGCTGTTCGATCTGCTGGATGCCGCCAACCGGTTCTTCCAGGACCAATTGGCCAAACCCCAGGGGATCGAGGCCCGGCGTTATCTGGCTGGACGGGGACTGGACGAGGGACTGATCCGTCGCTTTGGTCTGGGGTATGCTCCCGATGCTTGGCATGCCCAGTTGGATCATTTCGGCGGCGGGGCCGCCGCCGGCGCAAGCCTGGAACGGGTGGGATTGGCCATCCCCAGCCGGCAGGCTTCCGGAGAGGCCGGACCCCAAAGGTGGCATGACCGCTTCCGCAACCGGATCACCTTTCCCATCCTGGATTTGCGGGGTCGGTGTGTGGGGTTTGGTGGGCGGGCCATGAACCCGGGGGAGCCCAAATACATCAATTCCCCGGAGACGGAGCTGTACCGGAAGGGCCAGCTCCTGTACGGCATGGCTCAGGCCCAGGAGGCGATCCAGCGCAGCGGCCGGGTGGTGGTGGTGGAAGGCTACATGGACCGCATCGCCCTGGCGGCCCGGGGGCTGGATCACTGCGTGGCCACCCTGGGTACCGCATTGACCGCCGAGCAGGTCACCCTGCTGTGGCGGCGCAGTCGCCATGTCACCTTCTGTTTCGACGGTGACACCGCCGGCCGCCAGGCCGCTTGGCGGGCATTGGAGCGGGTGATGGACGGCCTGGAAGCCGACCGTCGCGCCGATTTTCTCTTTCTGTCCGATGGCCAGGATCCCGATGACCTGGTGCGGGCCAAAGGCATCGACGGCTTTGTCCGGCATTTGGAGGGTGCGGTTTCCCTGGTGGATTTTCTGTTGGAGACGCTGGCCACCGGGCTGTCACCGGCCAGTCCGGAAGGCACCGCGGCCCTGGTGCATCGGGTGCGGCCCTATCTGGCCCGGGTGGCGGATCCGCTGCTCCAGGAACTGTATGCCGAGGCCGTTGCCAAACGCTTCGGAATCGATCCATGGCAGGTGCTGGGACGATCCGTCACCCCCGGGGAGCAACGCCGGTCCCGGCGCGGCCGCCGGCCTTCGACGGCGCAGGCCGTGGTGGCGGGGGGGCGGGATTACGAGCGGGCGCTGGTGGGTCTGTTGCTGCGCTGGCCCGGCCTGCTGCTGGACCACGAGGACGAGGTCAGCCGTCTGAACCTGGCCGATCCCCTGCTGGACCGCCTGTTGCGGGAATGGGTACGGCTGGCCCTGCGGGCGGGCGCTGCCATCGAGGGGTTGGATTGGCGCTCCCTGGAGGACCCGGAACTGGCCCTGCGGGCCCGGGAAGTCCTGGCTGTGGAAGACCTGCCCCTGGAGAACCCCGGCCGGGAGTTGGAAGGCTGCCTGGCCACCTGTGTGCGGCGCAAGGTCCAGCGGGACATCCGCTCCCTGGAGGAGCAGGCCCGGGACCAGGGCGCCTGGACGGACGAACTGTTATTGCGGTTGAGGGGTCACAAGCAGGAACTGGAACGTTTGGACGAGAAGAAACGGTGGTCGGCTCCGGCCCTGTAGTCTCCTGTGGCAACGACAACCAGACAAAGTGGAAGTGGCGCAATGAGCGACGATGTCACCCGCAGCAACATGAAACGTCTTCTCGAATATGGCAAGGAGCGCGGCTTTCTGACCTTCGACGAAGTCAATGACGTATTGCCCAACAACGTCACCTCCGCCGAACAGATCGAGGACGTGGTGGCCATGCTGGACGATATGGGCATCAATCTCGTGGAAGCGGACGAGGATGCCGGGGAACTGGTCGCCAAGGACGAAAATCTGGACAAGATCGACGATGACAAACTGATCGACCCCGCGGAGCTGGAGGTGGAGGGGGATGTCATCCACGACGAGGACGACGAGTTTGGCGCCAAACGGTCCGGTTCGGAGCCGGGCATCGATGATATCGACCTGGGCAAGACCGACGATCCGGTGCGCATGTACCTGCGGGAGATGGGATCGGTGGAGCTGCTCACCCGGGAGGGTGAGATCGTCATCGCCAAGCGCATCGAGGCCGGCTGCAACGAGGTGATTGCCGCCATCTGCGACGCCCCGTCCACCTTCAACGAAATCATCACCCTGGCCGAGAAGCTGCGGGACAACCAGATCACCCTGCGGGACATCCTGGACATCGCCCCTCCCACCCTGGAGGAGGCCGATGGCATTGATGGCATTGAAGAGGAGGAGGAAGAAGAAGAGGAGGAGATCGAAGGGGCCGAGGCAGGCGATGCGTCCGACAAGGACGAAGCCGAGGAGGATGACGACGAGGATGATGGCCCTGACCTGACGGTGGCCCCGGTGGTGCTGGATGACGAGAAGGAGGAGGACGACGAGCCGGAAGAGGACAAGGTCATCGTTGATGTGATCGACAGTGGCCTCGACGACAAGGAAGTGGAAGTGCGGGAGGAGGATGACGGCGGCCGGATGCGGGAACTGATCCGCCAGACCCAGGCCACGTTCGACATCATCGCCACCGAGAACGAGAAGCTCAAGGGCCATCTGGCCGCCATCGAGAAGGCCCGGGAGGAAGGGGACGTCGAGCAGGAGCAGCTGTTCCAGGAGCTGTACGACGGCTGCAAGAAGCATATCGTCGAGCTGGTCTCGGAGGTGAAGTTCTCCCAGAAGCAGCGGGACCGTCTGGTGCAGAAGATCAAAAACTTCGTCCAGCGCGCCCGGTCCCACGAGAGCAAGATCCTGGAACTGGCCGATGCGGCCGGCATTCCCAAGGAACGCTTTCTGGAGCAGTTT
Organism: Magnetococcales bacterium DC0425bin3; assembly: GCA_002753665.1. Lineage (GTDB taxonomy): Bacteria > Pseudomonadota > Magnetococcia > Magnetococcales > DC0425bin3 > DC0425bin3. Next base: position 3,116 of record PEAP01000107.1, on the reverse strand, counting down.
CCCGGAAACGAGGCCCAGGAGGGTTGGATCGACGGCTTTGCCGGTCATTCCAATGGAGCCTGGCAGCGGTTCTATCGCCATGCCGACAAGGTGCGCGAACTCCAGGCCGCCCTGCGGCAGGTGGAGATCGAGGCCGGGCAGTCCATCGCCGAGTTGAAGCGCACCAACCAGAAGGTTCTCACCGGGGAGCGGCAGGCGGCCCAGGCCAAGCGCGAGATGGTGGAGGCCAACCTGCGCCTGGTGATTTCCATTGCCAAGAAGTACACCAACCGCGGCTTGCAGTTCCTCGATCTGATCCAGGAGGGCAACATCGGCCTGATGAAGGCGGTGGACAAGTTCGAATGGCGCCGGGGCTATAAATTCTCCACCTACGCCACCTGGTGGATCCGCCAGGCCATCACCCGTTCCATTGCCGACCAGGCCCGCACCATCCGCATTCCGGTGCATATGATCGAGACCATCAACAAGCTGGTGCGCACCAGTCGGCAGATGGTCCAGGAGATCGGCCGGGAGCCGACTCCGGAAGAAATCGCCGAGCAGATGGAGATGAGCCTGGAGAAGGTCCGCAAGGTTCTCAAGATCGCCAAGGAACCCATCAGCCTGGAGACCCCTGTGGGGGACGAGGAAGATTCCCATCTGGGGGACTTCATCGAGGACAAATCCATGCTGTCGCCGTCGGATCTGGCCATCATGTCCAACCTGCGGGACACCACCGGCCGGGTCCTCAAGACCCTCACCGGCCGCGAGGAGAACGTCCTGCGCATGCGCTTCGGCATCGGCCTGCAGACCGACCACACCCTGGAGGAAGTGGGCAAGCAGTTCCACGTCACCCGGGAACGGATCCGCCAGATCGAAGCCAAGGCCCTGCGCAAACTGCGCCACCCCACCCGATCCCGCAAACTGCGCAGCTTTCTGGAATCGTGAAACAAGGGCCCATAGCTCAGCGGTCAGAGCCGCCGGCTCATAACCGGTCGGTCCCAGGTTCGAATCCTGGTGGGCCCACCATTTTGATTTTACGGGGTTTTCTCCACAACGCGACCGCCTCCCAGGGCGGTCGTGGCGTTTCTGAAAACCCCAATGTTTCCAATGGTTAGCGCGGGCGGTTCGAGAAAGAACTTGGTCCCCCGCCGGACCCGCCGGAGTCGGAAGTTGCCCTTCCCTTCTCTCTCTGCCAGAATTCTCCAAAAGCTCTGGACTCACCCCCTGGTGAGTCCGACAAAACCGGACTCACTTTTCCATTTAGATATCAAAGTTTAACATGAGTCGCTGATATTGGACTCGTTCGATGGTGAACTTGGTCGGAGAGCATGGGAACATCGTTCAAACCCGGCTCCGGCATGGGGCGAACCTGGAAAAAGAGATGACCCAAGGCGTGTCGAAATCCTTGAAGGAGATCTATCATCGGCCCCTGGTGGAAGGGTTGGCCGGTCGGGTGGCGGCCAACCACCCCGGTTTCGACGTCGATACCTTCGTGGCAGAAGTGGTTGCCGATTTTCCCAGCCTGGAACTCATGGCCCGATCCCGGCGCATTGCCGAAGGGCTGCGCGCCCATCTGCCGGAGGCTTTTCCCGACGCTGTCGCCATTCTCCTGGCCATCCTGGGAGAGGATGACGGCAGCGGCGGCGTCGAGGGCTACGACGGCTTCCGCCACCTGCCCTTCCTCAATTTCGTGGGAAAATACGGCCTGGATCACCCGGACCTCGCTCTGGACGCCCTGGAACGGATGACCCTCCACTTCAGCGCCGAGTTCGATATCCGCCCCTACATCCTGAACCATCCCCAACGGACCCTCCCGAGACTGCACGCCTGGGCGCGGCACGAGGACTGGCGTTTGCGGCGTCTGGCCTCGGAAGGATCACGTCCGCGCCTGCCCTGGGGCCTGCGCCTGAAGCCCTTCATCGACGACCCCGCCGCCTGCCTGGAGATCATAGAACCGTTGTGCGCCGACCCCCACCCGGTGGTGCGGCGTTCGGTGGCCAACCACCTCAACGACGTGGCCAAGGATCACCCGGCGCGGGTGGTGGCCACCGCCCGGCGCTGGTTGGAACATGGGAACGAGGGAACCCGCTGGATCGTGGGCCACGCCCTGCGCACCCTGGTCAAGCAGGGAGACCCGGAGGCCCTGGCACTGCTGGGATTTTCCCGTGGCGAACCACCCGAGGCGGTCGCCTTCACCCTGACGCCGTCACGGGTGATGCTGGGAGGAGCGGTGACCTTCACCGCCACCCTGTGTTGCCGGGAGGCGGCGACCCTCTCCATCGATTACGTCGTCCATCACCCGCGACAAAACGGCTCCCTGTCGCCCAAGGTCTTCAAACTCGCTCGCAGGCGCGTGGTCGCCAACGAGGAGATCCGCCTCGAAAAGAGCCACCCCATGCGCCTCATCACCACCCGTCGATATTACCCTGGCCTCCATCGCATCGGGCTGCTGGTCAACGGCAAGGCGGTCTGCGGTGGAGCCTTCGAACTGATGATCCCGGAGCATCCCTGACTATGGCAGGCGCAATTCCCCCGCCGGTCCCAGGGGAAACATGGGGGCCCAGGTGATCTCCCAGGGGTGGCCGTCGGGGTCGGAGAAATAGGCGGTGCGGCCACCCCATGGGGTGTCGTCGGCGGGTTGCAGGAGCGTGGCCCCCAGGGCCAACACGGTGGCCAACTCCCGGTCCACGTCGTCGCGCAGGGAGACGTTGATCCCCAGGGTGATCCCGCCCGGAACCGGTGCGACGCCCGTTTTCCCGGAATCCTCCAGCAGGGACTCCAGGGGATAGAGGGCCAGGGCCATGGAGCCGGTCTGAAAGAAACAGACCTGCTCGCAACTGGCCGCCGAGGCCTTCCAGCCCAGGCTTTCGTAGAAGGATCGCGCTCTGGGCAAATCCCGCACGCCGAGGGTGACGAGAGAAAGACGTTGATCCATGGGCGCACTCCCTGGATGGCGGTTTTCGATTCCAACTTCCGGTAGAGTACCGCGACCCGCTTCCCAGGGCACGGGAGTCTTTGTCCCGCGTCAATTATTCTGGCCGGTCGGCGTCAATTATTCTGGCCGGTTGGGAAGCACCATTTTTGTCTCTCCTCTGGGGTTGGTTGGAAGCACTTTCTTGCGGCCCCTGCCTTTGCTT
>PEAP01000106.1 GCA_002753665.1 Magnetococcales bacterium DC0425bin3 | reverse complement strand
TTCGCTTTCCCCCTTGCTGCGATAGGTCGAGCGCAGGTGCAATTCCCGCAGCTGGGCGAAGTCCACCGGCGACGGGGCGGCAGTGAGCAGGCAGGAGGCCTTCTGGGTCTTGGGAAAAGCGATGACATCGCGAATGGAATCCGTCCCCAGCATGATGGCCACCAGCCGGTCCAGTCCCAGGGCCAAGCCGCCATGGGGCGGGGCGCCGTATTCCAGGGCCCGGAGCAGAAAGCCGAACTTTTCCTCCGCCTCCTGGCTGCCGATGCGCAGCAGCTCCAGCATCTTCAGCTGCAGGACCGGGTCGTGGATGCGGATGGACCCTCCGCCCACCTCGGTGCCGTTCAGCACCAGGTCGTAGGCCAGGGAGCGGATGCGGGTCAGGGCGGTCTCCCGGTCGATTTCCGGATGGCTCTCCATCAGGTGGAGATCGTCGGGGTTGGGGGCGGTGAAGGGATGGTGGACCGCCACATGCCGCCGGGCCTCGTTGTCCCAGTCCAGCAGGGGAAAGTCGGTGACCCAGACGAAGGCGAAGCGTTGCCCGGTGACCAGCCCGAGTTGGTGGCCCACCTTGACCCGCAGGCGACCCAGGGCCTCGTTGACCACCGCGGAGCGGTCGGCGACGAAGAAGATCAGGTCGCCGGTCTGGGCCGCGGCGGTCTGCCGAATGGCCTCCTTCTCGTCGGCGGAGAAGAATTTGACGATGGGCGACTGCCAGCCGTCTTCCTGCCAGGGGCCGTTGATCTTGATCCAGGCCAGCCCCTTGGCCCCGTAGATGGCCACGAAGCTGGTGTAATCGTCGATTTCCTTGCGGGTGAGGCGGGCGCCGCCGGGCACCTTCAACAGCTTGATGGCGCCGTCGTGGCCTCGGGGTCCCTGGCGGTTGGCGATTTCGGCGAACACCTTGAACCCGGTATTGCGCATGGCCGCGGTGATGTCCTTCAACTCCAGGGTGACCCGGGTGTCCGGGGCGTCGCGGCCGTATTTGGCCATGGCCTCGGCGTAGGTGATGCGGGGAATGGGATGGGGGATTTCGATCCCCAGCGTTAGCTTGAAGATTTCGGCCACCATGCCTTCCACCGGCCCCATCACCCCCTCGGTGTCCACGAAGGACATTTCCAGGTCGATCTGGGTGAATTCCGGCTGGCGGTCGGCCCGCAGGTCCTCGTCCCGGAAACAGCGGGCGATCTGGAAATAGCGGTCGTAGCCCGACAGCATCAGCAACTGCTTGAAGAGCTGGGGCGACTGGGGCAACGCATAGAACTGGCCCGGGTTGACCCGGCTGGGCACCAGATAGTCCCGGGCGCCCTCGGGGGTGCTGCGGGTCAGCATGGGGGTTTCGATCTCCAGGAACCCCTGCTGGTCCAGGAAGCGGCGGGTGGCCTGCATCACCTGGTGGCGCAGGCGCAGGTTGCGCTGCATCTCCGGGCGGCGCAGGTCCAGAAAGCGATAGCCCAGGCGGATGTTCTCGCCCACATCGGTCTCGTCCAGCTGAAATGGCAGCGGCTTGGACGGATTGAGGATGCCCAGCCGGTCGGCGTTGACCTCGATCAGCCCGGTGTCCAGGTTGGGATTGGCGGTCTCGGCGGGGCGGGGGGCCACCACGCCTGCCACCCACAGGACATATTCGCTGCGCAGCTCGTGGGCCTGCTGGTGGATCTCCGGGCTGTGGGCCGGGCTGAAGACCACCTGCACGAGGCCGGTGCGGTCCCGCAGATCGACGAAGATCACGCCGCCGTGATCCCGGCGGCGGTTGACCCAGCCGCAGAGGGTGACCCGTTGGCCGGTGAGGTGGTCCCGCACGTCGTTGCAGTAATGGGTGCGTTGCATGGGCGTCGTCTCCGGGTGCGTCAGTCCGAGGGCTGGGCGGTGGCGCCCGCCTCCGGCGGTGGCTGGTCGGGTTGGTCTTCAAGGGGGCGATGGTTGCGGGCTGCATCCAGCCCTTCGGCCACAATGGCGAGCATCTGCACCCGTTCCTGTTCCCGGAACTGGTCGCTGAAGGCCCGGGCCTGTTCGTAGCTGGCCACTGCCGCGTCCCAGTTTTCCACGGTGTGATGCAACAGGCCCTGGAGATAATGGTTGAAGGGGTTCTGGTTGTCCCCGTCCATGGCGCTGTCCACCCAGATGCCGGCGCTGTCGGGATCGCCCCGGTCCAGATAGAGGGCGGCCAGTTTCTGGGCCACCTGCCACTTTTCGACCCCCCGGGGCTGGTCGAATTCATCCAGCAGGAAGTTCTCGGCGTCCTTGGGCCGCTGGGCCTGGAGCAGCCAGTCCCCGTAGGTGGCGATCAGGAAATCGTACAGCAGATCCTCGTCGTCGCGGTCGCCATCCAGCACGGTCTTGAGCAGGTCCAGGGCGATGGCCAACCGGTCGGCCCGGTAATAGGCGAAGGCCATCTCGGTGCGGGCCAGGGCCGAGGCCTTTTCGGTGGGTACCTCGTCCAGGGTCGCCAGCGGCAGGCGGCCGATCAGATTGGCCACCGCCATGGAGCGGATGGCCGGGGTGGGAGAAGCCAGTTTCCAGGCCACGGCGTCAGCATCGTCGATGTGGCAGGATTTGAACTTCTTGCCGGAGCCGCAGGGGCAGGGATCGTTGCGTCCCACCTTGGGCGGGGCCGAGGCCTGTTTGGGCCGGGGCAGAAAGCCCAGCTCCGGCCGGGGGGCCAGATCCTGCAGGCGTTCGGCGAAATACTGATACCACCTGAAGAACGGACTCTGGGGCGCGTTGTCGTCGTCCGCCAGCCAGCAGGCCAGCCGGTCCAGGTCCGGTTCCAGCACCGCCCGGACCAGCGCCTCGACGTAGACGGCGGGTTCGTTGAGATTTTTCGGTGTACCCACGGCGGAACCTCCTTTTTCCGGTCATGGCGGCCTCGGACAGCCCGGGACGTGTTGCCGGCTGGTCCTGGTGGGACAAGTCCATGGCGGGATCGATGTGACAGTCTGCCAAGCGTGGCCGGGATATTAATCCACTCCCTCCGCCCTGGCCAGTGCCCGAGCCTCGATAGGATGGGGGAAGCAAGCCGCTTTGCGGCTTTCACGGTAACTTTAGATGGATGGGGGAAGCCTCCCTCCACCCTCCACCGATGAAAGCCGCTCCGCGACTTTCACGGTAACATATTGGCGCGATGCGAGGGTTCGTGTTAATGAAAGTTCACGGGACCTCCCACGCACCCGCAACCCAGCCTCGACCGGGACCAAGACCATGACCACCCGCACCCGCTTCGCCCCTTCTCCCACCGGATTCCTGCATATCGGCGGAGCCCGCACGGCGCTGTTCTGCTATCTGTTCGCCCGCCGCACCGGGGGCAAATACCTGTTGCGGGTGGAGGATACCGACCGGGAGCGCTCCACCGCCGAGGCGGTGGAGGTCATCTTCGAGGGGCTGCGTTGGATGGGCCTGAATCCGGACGAACCCCCGGTGTTCCAGGCCCGGAACGCCCCCCGGCACCTGGAGGTGGCCCATCAACTGTTGCGGGAGGGCAAGGCCTACCGCTGCCATTGCAGCAAGGATGAGATCGACCAACTCCGGGAACAGCAGAAGACCCAGGGCCTCAAACCCCGCTACGACGGCCGCTGCCGCAGCCGTTCCGCGCCCGTGGCCGAGGGCCGGGAGTCGGTGATCCGCCTCAAGACCCCCCTGGCGGGGGCAGTGGCCTGGGAGGACGTGATCCAGGGGCCGGTGCGCATCGAAAACAATCAGCTGGATGACCTGATCCTGGTGCGCAGCGACGGCACTCCCACCTATCACCTGGCGGTGGTGACCGACGACCACGACATGGGCATCACCCACATTGTCCGCGGCGAGGATCATCTCAACAACACCCCCCGGCAGATCCATATCATCGAGGCCATGGGTTGGACCCGGCCGGTCTACGCCCACATGCCCCTGCTCCATGGCATGGATGGCGCCAAGCTGTCCAAGCGCCACGGCGCGGTCTCGGTGCTGGCCTACCGGGACGCCGGCTTTCTGCCCCAGGCGGTCAACAACTATCTGGCCCGCCTGGGCTGGTCGTTCGGAGAGCAGGAAATCTTCACCATGGCCGAGCTGGAGCGGCATTTCGACATCGCCCAGGTGGGGCGTTCCGCGGCTATCTTCGACCAGGCCAAACTTGAATGGGTCAACGGTCACCATATCCGGGCCACGGCAGTCCAGGACCTGGTGCCGCCCCTGCTGGAGCAGTTGCGGAGGAAGGGCATTGCCGAGCCCGATCCCGCCTATGTCGCCGCGCTGGTGCCGACCCTTCAGGAACGCGCCCGAACCCTGGCCGAGATGGCCGACAAGGCGCTGTTCTATTTCGTGGCCCCCACCGCCTACGACGACAAGGCGGTGGGCAAGCATCTGACCGCCCCGGTCCTGGAGCCGTTCGCCGATCTGGTGCAGCGGTTGGACAGCCTGGAGGGCTGGAACGAAGCCCTGCTGGAAGCCACCTTCCAGGCCACCATCGCCACCCACGGCGTCAAAATGGGCAAGCTGGCCCAGCCGGTGCGGGTGGCCCTCACCGGCAGCGATGTCTCCCCGGGCGTCTACGAGGTGTTGGCCCGGCTGGGGCGATCCGAAAGCCTGACCCGGCTGGAGCGCTGCCTGGCGTTCTTCCGGCGCCGGGTGGCGGAGTGATTAAAGTCACCGTGAAAGCCGCGTCAGCGGCTTTCACGGTGCGAGGGTGGAGGGAGGCTTCCCCCATCCATGAAAGTTGGCTAGAGTGCCTTTCCATGACCCACGGCTTTTCTAGGGACAGGCGGCGCAAGGGGGGGGGATGGCGCGGATGATCGGTTGGATGGTGGTCCTGGCCCTGCTGGCTTGGCCCCCGGTCGCCACGGCCGAGGAGCGGATCGCTGGTTCGATGCCGGCGCTGAGGGTGATGCCGCGGATGGTAACGCCGTTGGCGGCCAATCCGCTGGAAGCGCCGGAGCCCGGTAGGGCGCTGGTGCCATCCAGTTCTCCGGCCGTGCCGAAGCCCGCTTTGGAAACGCCTCTGCCCACCCCCTTCGTGACCGAAGACCCGCCGCTGTCCCCTGGTGACCGCATGGAGGGCATGGTGGTGGATGCCCTGGTCTGTCGTCCCATGGGGCTGGTGGCCACGGTGACCGGCGTGGTCCTCTACACCCTCAGCCTGCCCTTCAGCCTGGCCGGCGGCAACCTCGGGGATGCCGGTGAGACCCTGGTGCTGGAGCCGGTGGCCTTCACCTTCCAGCGCCCCCTCGGCGGGGTCGGTTGCAGCGTGCCGGCCAATCCGCCCCCTCGGCGGATCGGCATCCATCTCCCCGAATGAATTCCGTCGTCCTCCCCGGCCGCTGGCGTGACCTGTTGGCGGTCTACGGTCAACGGCGGGTGCTGGCCATCTTCTTCCTTGGGTTTTCCAGCGGCCTGCCCCTGGCCCTGACCTTCGGCACCCTGTCCCTGTGGCTGGCCGAGGTTGGGGTCTCCAAGACCACCATCGGCCTGTTCGCCCTGGCGGGCACCCCCTATACCCTGAAGTTCCTCTGGTCCCCCCTGGTGGACCGCCTGGGCCTGGGGGGCCTGACCCGCCGCTTCGGGCGGCGTCGGGGTTGGGCTCTGGCCACCCAGGGTGGCCTGATGGCGGCTATCCTGGCCCTGGGCGCCTCCGATCCGGCCGCCGATCCCCACGCCACCGCCTGGTTGGCCCTGCTGGTGGCCTTCTTGTCCGCCAGCCAGGACATCGTCATCGACGCCTATCGGGTGGAACTGCTGGAGGAACGCCAGCAGGGGGCCGGCGCGGCCATGGTCGTGCTGGGCTATCGGGTGGGCATGCTGGCCTCCGGGGCTGGCGCCCTCTACCTGGCCACCTGGTGGGGCTGGTGGCCGGCCTACGCCGGCATGGCGGCCCTCATGGGGGTGGGTATGCTCGCCGTGCTGCTCAACCCGGAACCCCCCGGTCCGCTGCCCCGGCCGCCGGAACAGGATGGTGCGCCCTGGCCGGTCCGGGGCCGACACTGGCTGGCCGACGCGGTGGTGGCGCCGTTCGCCGATTTCATGGGCCGTCCCGGCTGGCTGCACATCCTGCTGTTCATCCTGCTCTACAAATTCGGCGATGCCCTGGCCGGGGTGATGAGCGGCCCGTTCTTTCTGGAGCTGCAGTTCACCAAGGTGCAGATCGCCAATCTCACCAAGGTGTTTGGCTTGGCCGCCACCCTGGTGGGCACCCTGGCCGGCGGGGTCCTGGTGCATCGGTTGGGCATCCTGCGCAGCCTGTTGATCTGCGGTCTGCTGCAGATGGGCTCCAACCTGGTGTTCCTCTGGCTGGCCCGCATGGGCAACGACCCGGTGGCCCTGGGGGTGGCCATCGCCGTGGAAAATCTCAGCGGTGGCCTGGGCACCGCCGCCTTCGTGGCCTATCTCTCCAGTCTGTGCCGGGTGGCCTTCACCGCCACCCAGTATGCCCTGCTCAGCTCCTTCATGGCCTTCGGCCGCACGGTGCTGTCCTCCCAGGCCGGTTGGCTGGCCGAGACCCTGTCCTGGAGCTGGTTCTTCCTGATCACCACCCTGGCGGCGGTGCCGGGTTTGATCCTGCTGAAGGTCCTGGAGAAGAAAGGGTTTCATTGAGAGCCTGGCGCGGAATGGCCAGCCATGGCCATTCCGCGCATCGGGAGGCGAAAACGGGTTTTCACCTCCTCACGGCTCCGGAGGGCCGGAGCCGACCAGTCTCTCCCACAACCGCCCGGGGATGGCGGCAACGCGCTCCCACAAGGCGCCCCAGCGGATCACCAGCCAATCCTCCCGGACCTCCAGGGGAATGCGAAACTCCTCGGTGGGCAGCAGACGTTGGGCCAGGAGGGAAAACAACCCTGCCTCGCCGATGGGATGGGTATAACGCAACAGGTCCCCCTCCAGGGTCAGGCCCTCCAGCCGGGTGAGCTGCTTTTCCAGGATGCCGAACAGGGTGTCGAACAGCCGAGCCGCCAGCACCAGCGCCCGGGAATTGTGGTCCAGGGTCGCACCATCCTTCAGGCCGCCGGGAATCCGGCAAAGGATCTCCGCCCGCTGGTTGTTGACCAGCACCGCCTCCGGCACCAGCCGCAGGGTCACCCGGGGGCCCTTGTGGGCCTGCACGGTCAGGATGAAATGGTCGGCCTGGACGCCGAATTCCCAGCCGTCGATGCCCTCCGTGCGTTCCATCACCGCCGCCGCGGCCCGGCGCACCAGGGTGGGGGCCAGGGACAACTCCCCGGTACGGGCCGCCAGCCGCAGGGGCAGGCGTTCCTTGAGTTCCGCGGCCGCCTTGAGCGCGCCGGCTTGGAGGGCCAGGCGGCCCGCCGCGGTGGCCAGTTTCAGGAATGGGTGCATGGAATCCCCCCATAACGGATTGACGATGCAAGGAAGATAGCAGCTTTCCGGCCAATGGCAATCGGGGGCGCGGTGTCCGGATTGAGTTCGGGGTGGCGGGAGCGGGGGCGGGCATGGTAGGGTGGAGATGCCTCGAGGACAGGAAAAGGACACCCTGCTCATGAAACAACAGCCCCTGATTCAGCCCTGGTGGGCTCCCGTGCTGCGCTATGCTCCCCTGTGGCTTCTGCTGTCCACTGCCCTGGGATTGATCCTCTCGGACCCAGCCATGGGGAGCGGGTTGGGCACCGATTCCTCCCTTCCGGTTGCCGCAACGGGATGCTTTTCTCCCTGAATCGACGCCTGTCTTCGCTCGTGCCGCACCTTCGAACTGCCTTCTGACTGCCACGGTAACCGAGGATTTGCGCCCCGGCCGATAATCGGTAAAAATAATACGATGACCTCGCGGATGGCTGATGCGGAGGGATGCTCACGGTGAGGGGGGGGGGATCAATGGATCGAAAGCAGCACTGGGACAAGGTGTTCGCCACCAAGAATGCGACCGGAACCAGTTGGTTTCAAAAGATTCCCGTCGCATCGCTCAAGCTGATCGAAAACGCCGGACTGGCTACCGACGCGGCCATCATCGACGTAGGCGCCGGCACTGCCACCCTGGTCGATCACCTGCTCACCGCCGGCTACCTCGACCTGACTGTGCTGGATATCTCCGGCTTCGCCCTGGATATCGCTCGGCTGCGCCTTTCCAACCGGGCCGGGGATGTCAAATGGATCGAGGCCGACGTGACCCGCTTTCCCGGCCAGCGGCGCTATGCGCTGTGGCATGACCGGGCAGTGTTCCACTTCCTCACCGATCCCGCGGACCGGGAGGCCTACCGCAAGGCCCTGGAGAATCATCTGCAACCCCGGGCCCATCTGATCATCGGCGTCTTCGCCCCCGACGGACCGGCCCGTTGCAGCGGGTTGGATGTCTCCCGGTACGGGGCCGATGACCTGCAGCGGTTTTTTGGCAGTGACTTCGATCTGGTGGACGCTCTGAACGACATCCACCTCACCCCGGCCAAGAAACGCCAAAACTTCATCTTCTGCCATTTCCGCCGCAAATAAGCCTGCCGCATGATGCGAACGAAAAACGGGCGGCCTTGTGGGCCGCCCGTTGGCAATCGTCCGGCAGCAGGATGGTCAGACGCCGTGGGTTTCCACCGTCAGCACGCCTTCGTCCCAGCGCACGTCGCAGCAGAGGACATTGGTGTGGCCCTGCACGCGCAGGGCGACGGACAGGGTGACGCTGGTGTTCATGCTGGAAATGGAGCGGAACGGGTCCGAAGTCTGCACGATGGACGGATGGCGCACCGCATCGGAGAAGATGGAACGGCGGGCAAAGGTTGCGCCGACGGAGTCTTCCAGGGGCAGATGCCGGGCGTCGTTGTGAAGTCTCTGGTATTCGCCATAGAAATGGGGACCCACCTGATGCCCGGTTTCGTCCAGCAGGTAGATGCGTTCGACCCGTTTTTTGCGCAGCAGGCGCTGCCCGGCATCCTCCAGGCTCTGATCGTCACCCAGGGACCAAGCGCAGTCCATGAAGTCGTTCTGGATATCGGACAATTCGTTCTTGAGCGCCCAGGTGGAGCGCTGCAGTGCCCGGTTGTGCTTTTCGGCCAGATCGTTGAACAGGCTCTGGGAGTAACGGACTTCCTGGCGTACCGGCCGGGGGGTCGGCAGGCCGAAATAGTGGCCTTCGACGAAATCCACGGTGGTCTCCAGGGCGATGATGGCTTCATCATCGGTTTCGATCTTTTCCAGCAGGACCGTACACCCGGAGGCATGGATGAGGGAGACCAGCTTGTTGAGCATGCGCAGCGCCTGTTTGTTGGACAGGGCGTTGTCGATGAAGCTGCGCTGGAGCTTGACCATGTCCGGCCGCAGGGCCCAGAGGCGATCGAGGTTGGCCGCCACGGCGCTGTAGTCGTCGAACAGGGTAAGGCAGCCGGCTTTACGCAAGGTCTTGATGGCGACGGTGATTTTATCGCTGCTCACTTCGGAATGTTCCCGCAGGGCCACCACCACCTGTTGGGGGGGCACCCCGGTGTATTCCAGCATTTCCAGGAAGAAGCGGATATCCCGATCACCCTCGGTCATCATGATCTTGGGATGGAGATTGAGGAAGATCCAGCGATCGGTGATGCCGGAATTCTTGAAATTTTTCAGGTGCTGCAGGATGCGCAGCTGGTCCATCCGGACCACGGCATCCGGTGGAATCCGGGAGAAGATATTATAGGACGTGAGGGTACCCCCGTCCGGTTGGCCGGCATCGACACCGCTGAAGATGGCCTCCAGGCCGATTTGGCGTTGGTGGGCCAGGCTGAAGACCGGCTGGAACTGGCTGAACAGCTTCAGCCCTTGGAAGTCGCCAACCAATCGATCACCCTCCTGGCGGAGGGCCTGTTCCAGGGACTGGATGGTGGCTTGAAATTCTTCGGAAGGATTCATGATCAGACTCCAAATGGAACCATAGCGCGTGTACAGCCGATATAAAAATAGCAGATTGGCCACACAAGGGAAGTGGCAATCTTGCGCCGCTGCCCCTGGTCTGGGTGAGGGATTGTTATTCTGTTGAATTGTATTCGAAAAACCGCACGAATTTCATGGGGGGAGACCTGAAGATGGGGCAGCTCTCGGTCCCCTGCGCCGTGCGGTTTCTGGGGACGGCTTTTCGGCAGCGAACCAATCGTCGCGCAGCGGGAATGGGATGAATGCCTCGACACCGATGATC
>PEAP01000008.1 GCA_002753665.1 Magnetococcales bacterium DC0425bin3 | reverse complement strand
TCCGATCGCCCCGCCCGCGGACCGGCCAACGGATCGCCGGTCCGCGGCGGTCGGCAGCGGGCGGTCGGCCACCAAGAATTCTTCACTAAGCCCAAGGAACCTTCCGCTCCCCGCTTCGGGCGGGTGTTGCCGGGTGGACGCCCCACTATTCATGTAGAACAAGGCCTTCAGGGCGGTCGGATGAGATTCAGGTTGTCCCACGGGGAGTCTGGCCTGGAACAATGTTTCGGTTCATGGAATCAATGGGTTGAGGGATGAATGTTCGCGGTGGCGTCAGGCTGGCACGAATATTTCTGGTTCTGACGGGTTATACCCATTGCAGACCGGCCGGTCGGAGGAGAGAGCATGAGCCACAAGAAGAAAAGCAACGGCAACGGCGAAGGGCCTTCCCAGGCGACGGAACTGCCTTGGGATGGCGCCTTCCTGGCGGACTGGCCGGGACTGGTGGTGCATTCCGAGGTGATGAAGCGGCTGGTCATGCGCGCCCGCCATGCGGCGAACCTTGATCTGCCGGTGTTGATCCAGGGGGAATCCGGCACCGGCAAGGACGTATTGGCCCGCATCATCCACCAGGCCTCGCCCCGACGGGGGGGACCGTTCGTGTGTGTGAACTGCGGGGCGATTCCGGAGAATCTGGTGGAGGCCGAGCTGTTCGGCCATGAGAAAGGCGCCTTCACCGGGGCGGTGACCGCCCGTCAGGGCTACATCGCCGAGGCCCACCAGGGCACCCTGTTTCTGGACGAGGTGGGGGAGCTGTCCCCGGAGACCCAGGTCAAGCTGTTGCGGGTCATTCAGGATGGGCGGGTGACAGCGGTGGGATCGGTCCGCTCCCGGGAGGTGGACTTTCGGGTCATCTCCGCCACCAACCGGGATCTGCTGCACGAGGTGTCCGCGGGGCGGTTCCGCAACGACCTGTTCCACCGGCTGGCGGTGGCGGTGTTCACCCTGCCCCCCCTGCGGGAGCGCCAGGCGGACCTGGACCGGCTCATCACCCTCTTTCTGGAGGACATCAACCGGGAGATGAAGCAGACCCCGGGGTTCCACAAGAAGCGGGACATTTCCGACAACGCCCGCAAGCTGCTGCATCAGCATTCCTGGCCGGGCAACATCCGCGAGTTGCGCAATACCCTGTTGCGGGCGGTGTTGTGGAGCGACGGCAGTGTGATCAAGGCAAAGGATGTCCAGGATGCGCTGTTCCCGGTGCTGGAAGACGCCTCCGCCGGCATCCTGGGGCAGAACTTCGGCAAGGATTTTCGCCTGACCGGCGTCCTGAGCAAGGTGGCCGACCATTATTTCGCCAAGGCCATGCGCGAGTCCGGCGGCAACAAGGCCCAGGCCACCCGACTGCTGGGCCTGCCGAATCCCACCACCTTTTCCAACTGGATCAAGAAATATCCCTGGAAAAAGGAGGAGAAGGCCGACGAGGACGACTGACGACCGCGAAAGTCGCGCAGCGACTTTATCCTCCCCCATCCTATCGAATCATCCCTTGTAGGCCCGGATGGCCCGGATCAGCCCCTGCTCGTCGAACTCGAACACATCCGCCACCCTGAACTGTCTGCGCCGGTCTTCGAGGTCGGAGAGGTCGATCTCCAGCTCGGCCACGGCGGAGGTCTTTCCCACATGCAGGGCCGTCATGGTCACCCGGATCCGCGATAGCGCCGCGAAGATGGCCTGGTTGGCCTTCAGCACCTCGGCCTTGCCAGACACTTGGATGTCCCAGTCCCGCAAGGTCACGTCCGGGGCGAAGAGTTGCTCCAGAGACCGGAGATCCAGATGGATGAAGCTGTTGATATACCTCAGAACAGTCAATTCGAAGGAGGGTGCATTCATGGTGCCGACGGGAGGTCAGTCCCGCTCCTTGATGGCCAGCAGGGTGATGCGTTTGTGGGGTATGTTGGGCATGCCCTCCAGCACCTGGAAGTCCGCCATCCATTCGCTGTAGGATGGGGACGGAGTGCCGATTTCGTAACAGATGCGGCAGCCCAGATCGCGAAACATCGTGCGAAACTGTTCCAGGGTCCAGTACTGGTGAATCTCCAGGCGCTCCACGTTCCAGCGGTCGATATCGCCGTTCTTGATCTTGTTGTACTGGGTCAGCAGGATGCAGAAATCCCGGCTGTCGAGGGTGAGGGTCCAGTCGTCCAGGAAGCGATGGGGAATGACCTTGGTGGGAAAGTCGGCGAGGAAGTGCCGGACGGCATCCCGGGGGCGGGGGGCCAGGATTTTCACGGTGACCGGATGATCCTCTTCGCACAGCACATTGTCGGTGATGACGATGCCGCCGCCGGGGTTGAGGGTGGCGGCCACGTTGGTGACCGCGGTCCGGACCGCGGCCAGGCCCCGCTCATGATCCACGGGTTCCGCCAGGTTGCGGTTGGGCCGGCCATGGAAGGAGTAGACCTCGTGGAGCATGTCGAGGAAAAAGACCAGGTCGAAGCGCCCGTTCAGGCCCGCCTGGAGGATATCCGCCACCTGAAAATACACCCCGGGACCGGTATAGCGCGGCCGCAATTTTTCGATCACCTTGGGGTCGTAGTCCAGGAAGGTCACCGATTCGGCATGCAGCCGGTCACGGAAATCCAGCATGAAGTCGCAGGAGCCGCAGCCCACGTCCATCAGCGCTCCGCCCCGGAGGGCGAGGTGTTCGGATACCAGTTTCTTGATCCAGGCCTCCTTGTACCGGCCCGTGGTGCCGTGGACCAGATCATTCCAATAGGCCGAGTTTTTCGAGGCTTTATGCCGGTCTGAAATATTCACTGGCTGTGTCCCGGTCCTGCGCCGACTGCAACAGGTAGCGTCCCAGGTGGTACAGGTAGACCGCCATGGGTTCGTCGTACAGTGGTGCCATGTTGAGAAAGATCATGGCGTCGATGATGCGGATGCGCTCCGCATCGTAACCGAATGTGGCCACGAAATTCCAGAAAGCCCCCAGGGCATCCAGCTCCCGGAAGGCGCAATGATGGTCCAGCGTCACTCCGCTGGTGCAGCGGGTCAGGGTGAAGCGGCCCCGATCCATGGTGTCCACGCTCAACTCCAGGGTGTGGAGGAACTTGGCCAGGTCGTAGTAGCGATCCCCCACATCCATGGCCCCGCCGAAGGTCTGGCGCCAATCGATCAGGTGGAAGGCGCCCCGGGCGTCCACCAGGACGTTGTCGGCATGGAGGTCCCCGTGAAATCCGGATGGCATGGCTCCGCGGTGAAAGCGGTCGGTCAGCCGCTCCACCAGGGACTGGGCGGTGGCGCAGGCCAAGCCGTTGATCACCAGTTCTCCGGTCTGTTCATGGGCGGGAAAGCGGCGGTTGTAGTTTTCCAGGCGCAGCAGGGTCTTGTCCATGTAGAAGCGGCGGCAGATGGCCTGAAAGCGGCTTTCCTCCACCGCCACAGCGCGCCACAGGTGGGCCTGGGCCCATTCCAGAAATTCCCTGCAGGAGGCATGGCCCATGCGGCTGGAGAGCAGCCCGGCCTGGGGGATGAAACGGGTGGCGAAAAAGCAGCCGCGCCGTTCCAGGGTTTCGACGAACAGCCCGGCCTCGCCCAGGCCCCGTTCGTAGCGCTGATGGGTGATTTCCGGATTGCGGAAATATTTGATGATGCGGTCGCCGATGCGGTAGGTGATGTCGGTGGTCTTGCCCTGGAAGGTGTAGTTTTTCTCGTAGTGGGCCAGGGCGGCCTCGTAGGCCTCCGCCGAACCGGTATCCCGCCAGGTGAGGGCCGCGGTGCCCAAGCCCCGGGGCAGCAGCCCCAGCAGGCCGTTGATCACCTGTTTTTCCCCCGCCACCAGCTCGTTCGAGGCCAGGGCCTCCCAGAACGGCTCGTAATCCTTGACGAAGGCCAGGCCGATGAAGGCCAGGGGAGTCCAATGATCGGGATCCCGGTAATGCAGGCGGGTGACCCGTCCCTGTCCGTCCACCGCCACCGTGCAGTATTGCTGCGGATGATCCACCTTGCGCACGCCGATCCAGTTGCCTTTCTCCGGGGGCAGCTCCCCCTCGATCAGGGTGTCGCAGGCGATGAAGTAGAACGGTTCCTTCAGGAATTCCCGGCATTCGTGGAGCGACTGACCGGGGCCGGAGCCCGGGCCGTCGTGGTTTTCCACCGCCACGCAATGGAACCGCAACCCGGGATGGGCGATGGTCAGATAGTCGGGGATGGCGCTTTCGTCCGGGTGGACGGCCAGGATGTATTCCTTCTCCGGCCCCAGCGCCGCGATGATGTGGCTGATGACCGCCTTGTTGCCCACCGGCAGCAGGCCCTTGTGGGCCATGTTGCCGTAGATCCCCATGCGGGTGCCTTTGCCGGCAGCCAGAATGCAGACCTTCATGGATCAGGCCCTGTGATAGTCGTCGGCGTGGCGCACCACATCGTCCAGCTCGGGCGTGGAGACTTCGTAGAGGACGCAGTCCTCCAGCACTTCCACCCGATGGATGAGACCGGGCTGAATGGTGTAGGCCTCGCCGGGGCCGAACTCCCGGCGGCTGACGCCATGGTCCGCCGAATGGATCTCCAGCAGGATGCGGCCATCGTGGATGAACAGGGTTTCCAGCTTCTGCCGATGGGACTGGAGGGAACTGCGAGTGCCGGCCACCATCTCGATGCGCTTGAAGGCGTAGCGGCTGTTGCAATCGACCAGGAGTTCCCGGCCCCAGGGTTTTTCGGTGACGCGAAAGTCCTTGATACGGACCTGATCGGTATGGCTCATGGGTTTTCCCGGCTTGGGTGATCGACGGAGAGGAAAAAGGCTGGTCTCCGGCACCGAAATCCCGCAATGTTACCCGAGCCGGCCCCTTCTGACCATGAGCAAACTTACCGAGGAAGCCGGGAAACGGCTTTCAGCGGTGGAGGGTGGAAGGGGGCTTCCCCCATCCATCAAACTGCGCTGGATTTTCCCGACGATGAACGATTCCCGGATTTCCCCCCCTGCCATCGCCCCGGCCCTGCTGATGCCGGGGTACAACGTCTCCGCCACCGTGGCAGGAGCGCTCACCGGCCTGTCGGAGCGTACCCTGGCGCGTTTGGCCGAAGTGATCTTCATCGATAACGCCAGCCGCGACGACACCCTGGCCCAGGTTCGGCGCCTGCAACAAGGGTCCGGCACCCTGGCCCGCAAGCTGACGGTGATCGGCAACCGGACCAACCATGGCCTGGGCGGCAGCCTCAAGGTTGGCATCCGCTACATCCTGGAGCGGGGCCACGGGGCCTTCATCATCGTACACAGCGACCAGCAGGGGGACAACGAACGGATCGTCGGGGGCTTTTTTCAGCAGATGGACGCTCATCCCGGCTGGGACATGGTGGTGGCCAGCCGCTTCATCGATCCCTCGGCCATCGCCGGCTACGATTGGCTCCGCACCCTGGGCAACCGCTATTTCAACCTCATGACCCGCCTGCTGACCGGCGTGCGCATGTCCGACGCCGGCACCGGCATCATGCTGCTGAAAAGCCGGCTGCTGCACCAGGTGCCCTATCCCAACCTCAGCAGCTCCCTCTACTTCAATCCCATGCTCAACATCCTGCTCTACGGCAACCCCGCCCTGGAGATTCATGAAGTCCCCTTGCATTGGCGGGACTCGGCGGTGCCCTCCACCGTCGTGCCCATGAAATACGTCACCGAACTGATGAAGATCCTCCTGGTCGCCCGCCTGCGCCGCCTGGTAGGCCGCCCGCCGTTTCCCGATCGGGTGGATCCGGACTGGATCCAGGCGTTTCCCCACCAGGTGTGGCCGGCTGCCCAGTCGTGACCCGGACGGGATCCGCTTCCCCATGGCCGACATTCTCCTCGCCACCATCAACGCCCGCTACCGCCACTGCGCCTTCGGCCTGCGCTGGCTGCTGGCCAACATGGGCGACCTGGGGCCACGCACCGCCCTGGTGGAGTTCGATCTGGAAAAGACCCCGGTGGAGATGGCCGAGGCCCTGCTGGCCCACCGGCCCCGCATCGTCGGCCTGGGCGTCTATGTATGGAATGTCGAGCCGACCCGGCATCTGGTGCGGCTGCTGAAGGGGCTGGCCCCGGAGGTGACGCTGGTGCTGGGCGGGCCGGAGGTGAGCCATGACTGGGAGGAACAGGAAATCGTCCACCTGGCCGATCATCTCGTCACCGGCGAGGGGGAGGAGGCTTTTCCATGGCTGTGCCGGGCCATCCTGGCCGGCGCTCCGCCCCCGGATCGCATCCTTCACCCGCCGCCCCCGGTGCTGGCGGAGCTGGTTCAGCCCTATGACCTCTACGACGCGGAGGACATCGCCCACCGGATCCTCTATCTGGAGGCCAGCCGGGGCTGTCCGTTCCAGTGCGGATTCTGTCTGTCGGCCCTGGACCGGCGGGTGCGGACCTTGCCCCTGGCGGCCTTTCTGGAGCAGGTCGAGAACCTGCTGGCCCGAGGGGCGCTGCGTTTCAAGTTCGTGGATCGCACGTTCAACCTCCACACCGCCACCGCCTGCGCCATTCTGGACTTTTTCCTGGCCCGCCTGCGGCCTGGTCTGGACCTGCACTTCGAGGTGATCCCGGACCGCTTTCCGGCGGCCCTGCGGGAGCGGGTGGCGGCCTTTCCTCCGGGGGTATTGCAACTGGAGGTGGGCGTGCAGAGCTTCAACCCCGAAGTGCTGGCCCATATCGGCCGCCGTCAAGATCCTCAACTCAGCGAGCAGAACCTGCGCTGGCTGCGCGGACAGACCGGCGCCCATCTGCATGCCGATCTGATCGTCGGCCTGCCGGGGGAGGACTGGGACTCCATCGCCGCCGGCTTCGACCGGCTGGCGGCCCTGGAGCCCCACGAGATCCAGGTCGGCATCCTGAAACGGCTGCCCGGAGCGCCCATCAACCGTCTGATCGAGCCCTTCGGGTTGGTGTTCGACCCGGTCCCACCCCGGGCGGTGTTGCGCAGCGATCGATTGGACTTCATGCAGATGCGCCGCCTGGCACGTTTTGCCCGCTACTGGGACCTGATCGGCAACTCGGGCCGGTTTCCGGCCATTCGGCGGATGATCCTGGGCCGGGACTCGGGCTTTCGGCGCTGCATGGCCCTGAGCGACTGGCTGTTCGCCCGCACCGGGCGTACCCACCGCATCGCCCTGGCCCGGCTGCAGGATCTGGTGGCCGAGGGACTGATCAGCGTCCTGGGGGAGGATCCGGAGGAGGTTCGGGCCTGCAGCGCGGCGGACCGCAACCAGGGTGGGGGGGAGAGCCGCCAGGCCAGGCATCGGACCGCTGGATGTTGACTCCCGGAGCCGGGGATCCCGTCATTTACGTCGGGGTGGTCCCATGTCATAATTCGGGTCCCGATGGCGTTTCGCCCCCTTCGCAAGCAAAGGTTTTTCTGGAGTGGACAACAGCCGCACCCCGCTGATGAAGCCGGCAATTCCCTTGATGGTTCTGATCGCCCTGATCTTCTGGACCGAGATGGGCATCATGCTGCTGCTGCCGGAGCTGGGGATGCCCGACCGGCTGAAGGATGCCGTCCAGGACGCCCTGCTGCTGGTGCTGCTGCTGTCACCGTCGCTCTACTATCTCCTGTACCGTCCCCTGCGCCGGCAGATCGACGAGCGGGAGTCCCTGCTGCACAAGCTCAACACCAGCGAGGCGCTGTTCCGGTCGGTCACCCATACCGCCATCGATGCCATCGTGTCGGCGGATGCCGACGGTCGGATCATCTTCTGGAATCGGGGGGCCCGGTTGATCTTCGGCTACGCCGAGGCCGAGGCGCTGGGCAGCCTCGTCACCCGCCTGATGCCGGAACGCTACCGGCCGGCCCACCAGGCGGCCCTGACGCGCCTGGCCACCACCGGGCAGACCCGCTATTCCCAGCAAGTGGTGGAGTTGAGCGGTCTGCGCAAGAATGGCACGGAATTTCCCCTGGAAATCAGCCTGGGTTCCTGGATGGTAGGCAGCAAGCGGTATTTTTCTTCCGTGATCCGGGACATCACCGAACGGCAGCGGATTGCCGCCGAGCAGAAGGCCAACGAGGCCCGTCTGCAGGCCCAGGCCGACCTCATGGAGCAGTTCCGCCTGTTGATCGACCACTCCATGGATTCCATCTTCGTCATTGATCCCGAGACATCCCGCATTCTGGACGCCAACAAGGCCGCAGCCCACGCCCTGGGCCATACCCCGGAAGAGTTGTTGCAGCGGAGAGTGGTGGACATCCAGACCGTTCTGCCGGATCCGCTGGCCTGGAAGCGGCAGGTTCTGGATCTGGAGGAGCGGGGCTCCATGCTGATCGAGGGGCAACACCGGCGCCGGGACGGGACCACCTACCCGGTGGAGGTGAGCCTGCGATATCTCAAGGATCGTCAGCCGCCGCGCATCGTCGCCATCGCCCGCAACATCCAGGAGCGCAAGATCCACGAACAGACCATCCTGAAGCTGAACCGTCAGCAGGATCTGATTCTCAACGCCGCCGGGGAGGGAATTTACGGGGTGGATCGGGATGGCCGGACCATCTTCGTCAACCGGGCCGCGGCGGCCATGACCGGCTGGCAGCCGGAGGAACTCGTTGGCCGTCCCCAGCATGAGGTCTGGCACCATTCCCGGGCGGACGGTTCCCCCTATCTGCCGGAGAACTGTCCCGTCTACGCCGCGTTCCGGGACGGCCAGAGCCATTCGGTGGACGATGAGGTGTTCTGGCGGCGGGACGGCAGCGCCTTTCCGGTGGAATACACCAGCACGCCCATTCGCGACGGTGATGCACTCACCGGGGCGGTGGTGGTGTTCCGCGATATCAGCCAGCGCAAGGCGGAGGAACGGGAACTGCGGGAGGCCAAGGCCCGGGCCGAGCAGGCCAACCGGGCGAAGACCGCCTTCCTGGCCGCCATGAGCCATGAGATCCGCACCCCTCTCAACTCCATCCTCGGCATGGGGGAGGTGCTGGCGGAGACCGATCTGACCCCTGAGCAGCGTCAGTGTTTGACGGTCTGCGACCGGGCGGGGGACGCCCTGCTGGCGGTGATCAACGACATCCTGGATCTGTCCAAGGTCGAGGCGGGTCAGTTGGAACTCTATCTGGCCCCTTTCACCCTGCGGGAGTTCCTGGAGCGCACCATGGACATCCTCCGGGTGCAGGCCCGGGAGAAGCATCTGGAACTGAGCCACCGTCTGGCGCCGGAGTTGCCTTTGACCGTGCTGGGGGATCAGCAACGCCTGCGGCAGGTCCTGGTCAACCTGCTGGGCAATGCCATCAAATTCACCGATGCGGGGTCGGTCACCCTCACCGTGCAGCCGACCCTGGAGCGGGATCAGGTACTCTTTGCGGTGCGGGATACCGGGATCGGCATTCCCGCCGAGCAGCAGCAGCGGATCTTCGAGCCCTTCACCCAGGCGGAGGTGTCCTTCACCCACCGGGTGGGGGGCACGGGCCTGGGTCTGGCCATCTGCAAACGGCTGGTGGACAAGATGGGCGGCGTCATCCGGGTGGAGAGTACCCCGGGTCGGGGCAGCACCTTCGCGTTCCAGATCGTGCTGCCGGCCTCGGACTCCACGGCCGGCAACGAATTCGCCCGGCTGGAACGCCGGGCCTACGACCGGCAGCAGCAGCCGGCCGCGCCCCGCAGCCTGCGCATCCTGGTGGTGGATGACCATGAGGACAATCGCCACCTGGTTCGCGCCTTCCTGAAGCAGACGCCCCATGTCCTGGAGATGGCCGAGGATGGTTTCCAGGCCCTGGAGAAGTTCCAGGCGGCCCCCTGGGATCTGGTGTTGATGGACATCCAGATGCCGGGCATGGACGGCTTCGAGGCCACCCTGAAGATGCGCGCCTGGGAGGCCCTCCAGCAGCGGTCCCTGCCCACCCCCATCGTCGCCGTCAGCGCCCACGCCATGCGCGAGATCTCGGAACGCATCCAGGCCGTTGGCTGCAACCTGCACCTGACCAAGCCGTTGATGAAGAAACGCCTGCTGGGGGTGATCGACCATTTCGCCAGGGGGCGGCCGCCGGGGTGAGGAGTACGCGCTGCGCCCCTGTCAGCGCCTGGGCTCCGTCACATGGTGCCAGCACCCCACCCACCGTCCATCCGTCACTTCCCGCAGGGGGGGAGGGGTCTGCCGGCAGGCTGGTGCCGCCTCCGGGCAGCGGCCGGCGAACCGGCAGCCCGGGACCGGAGCGCCGGCATCGGCCAGATCCCCCACGGGCGGCAGGGGCAGGCGGGTCCGCTCCCGGACTGGGTCGGGCAGGGGGTTGGCGGCGATGAGCAGGCGGGTGTAGGGATGCAGGGGGGTGCGGAACACCGCATCCGCTGGCCCGATTTCCACGATGCCGCCCCGATACATCACCGCCATGCGGTCGGCGACATGGCGCACCATGGCCAGGTCATGGGCGATGAACAGCAGGGTCAGCCCCATGCTCTGCCGCAACGTCCCCAACAAGGTCACGATCTGGGCCTGGACGCTGACATCCAGGGCGGAGATGGGTTCATCACAGATCAGCAGGCGCGGCCGGGGCGCCAGGGCGCGGGCGATGCCGATCCGCTGCCGCTGGCCGCCGGAAAATTCGTGGGGATAACGGGACAGATGCTCCGGGGCCAGCCCCACCCGCTCCAGCCAGCCGGCGGCCTCCCGACGCAGGACCTCCCGGCCCCGCAGGCCCCCGGCTTCCAGACCCTCGGCGAGGATTTTCAGCACCGTGGCCCGGGGGTTCAGGCTGCCGAAGGGGTCCTGGAACACCATCTGGATGGCGCGGGCCAGGCGCCGGAAATCGGTGGTCCGGTACTGGCGCGGCAGCGGCTGGCCCTCGAAGAACACCTGGCCGCCATCCCGGGGCAGCAGGCCGGCGATGGTGCGGCCCAGGGTCGACTTGCCCGAGCCGCTCTCCCCCACCAGCCCCAGCACTTCCCCGGACGCCAGGGTCAGGGACACCCCGTCCACGGCCTGGATCGTCCGCCCGCGGCCCAGGCGGAAGCTCTTGCGGAGCTGTTCCACCCGCAGCATCAGGAGCCGCCGTCCCGGTTCTGGAGTCCGCTGCGCCGGGGGGCCTGGGGATGATGCAGCCAGCAGCGGGCCTGGTGGTCCGGCCCCAGCTCGAACAGCGGCGGCGGCCGGTCCCGGCACAGACGCATGGCGTGGGGACAGCGGGGGGCGTAGCCGCAGCCGGCGGGCGGGTCGGACAGGTTCGGCGGAGCCCCGGGGATGGGCTGCAGGGGACGTTTTTCGCCCGGATCGGGGTCGGGCAGGGCCTGGCGCAATCCCACCGTGTAGGGATGGCCGGGATGGGCGAACAGGGCCTCCACCGGGGCGCTTTCCACCACCAGGCCGGCGTACATCACCGCCACCCGATGGGCCAGGCGGGCCACCACCCCCAGATCGTGGGTGATCAGCACGATGGCCATGCCGCGCTGGCGCTGCAGGCTGGCCAGCAGATCCAGGATCTGGGCCTGGATGGTCACATCCAGGGCCGAGGTGGGCTCGTCGGCGATCAGCAGGGACGGCTGGGCCGCCAGGGCCATGGCGATCATGGTCCGCTGCAGCATGCCGCCGGAAAAGACATGGGGGTACTGCCGGGCACGGCGCTCCGCCGCGGCGATGCCGGTCTGTTCCAGCAGGGCCACCGCCTGACGCCAGGCGGCGCTGTGCCCCAGGCCGCGGTGCATGCGCAGCGGCTCCGCCACCTGCTGGCCGATGGTCAGGGTGGGGTTGAGGGCGCTCATGGGGTCCTGGAAGATCATGGTCATCTCCCGGCCCCGGATCCGGTCGAGCTGCCGGGGGCTGAGATCCAGCAGGGAACGGCCGTTGAGCCGGGCCTGGCCGCCGGTGATGCGGCCTGGGGGCGAGGGAATCAGCCCCATCACCGCCTGCATGGCGGTGGACTTGCCACAGCCCGACTCCCCCACCACCGCCAGGGTCTGACCGCGCAGGACGCGGCAGTCCAGGCCCCGCACCGCCTGCACGGTGCCGCCAGGGGTGGCGAAGGCCACTTCCAGGCCGGTGACTTCCAAAACCGGATTCATGGTCGCTCCCGGGTTTTGACATCCAGGGCATCCCGCAGCCCGTCGCCGAACAGGTTGAAGGCCAGCACCGTCATCGAGATGCACAGGGCGGGAAACAGCAGCTCGTGGGGATGGTTCCACAGGCTTTTCAGGCCTTCCTGGCACAGGGAGCCCCAGGAGGGGGTGGGGGGCACCACTCCCATGCCGATGAAGGACAGGAATGCTTCGGTAAAGATGGCCCCCGGGACGGCGAAGGTGAGGCTCACCAGGGCCACGCCCATGACGTTGGGCAGCAGGTGGCGGGTCAGCAGGCGCCAGCGTCCCACCCCCAGCAGCCGGGCCGCCTCCACGAAGCCGGCGTGGCGGATCTGCAGCACCTGGCCCCGCACCAGCCGGGCCGGGGTCGGCCAGCCCAGCAGGACCATGGCCGCCAGCATGGGCGCCACGCCGCTTTCGCCCGATTGGATGCCGAAGGCGACCCGCAGCAGGATCATGAACAGCAGAAACGGCAGGGCCACCACGAAGTCCGCCAGGCGCATCATCCAGTCGTCCAGCCAGCCCCCCGCCATGCCGGCGAGGCCGCCATAGAGGATGCCCAGGCCCACGAACAGCAGGGGAGCGCCCAGGCCGATGAACAGCGAGGTGCGGGCGCCGTGGATCAGGCGGGCCAGCAGGTCCCGGCCCAGAGAGTCCAGACCCAGGGGATGGACGGCCAGGGTGACGGTCGCCCCGGGAGCGAGGCGGGGGTCGATCTCCCGGGCCCGCTCCGGGTCGATGGCCCGCCGGGGCGTGACCTCGATCAGACGGTACCGGTCCGACTCCTCCACCCCGTCCCCGGCCACCACGGCATAGTAGTACCGGACCGGCTCCAGCTTCAGGCGGTCCTGGAACCCCACCCGGTTGCCGGCCCCGGTCTCGCCCAGGGGCAGCCCCAGCTCCGTGGGGCCGTTGGGGCGGAATTCGTTGCGGTAGACCACATAGGTGGCGGCCCCCGGCACCGGGGTCCAGACCAGCCGCACCCCCTGGGTGGTGGCCTCTTCGGCCAGGCGGAGTTCCCGGGGCGCCTCCAGCCGGGCGGCGGGGATCTCGCCCCGGGCCGGATGGTCGGGCACCGTCACCCCCGGCCAGCGGGTTCCAGCCACCACCCGGGCGGTGACCGGACCCAGGGCCGGGCCTTCGGAAATGCGGTCCGAATCCTGGAGCGAGGGATCCACCGGCCACAGCCGGGGCCCGACCAGGGCGAACAGCAGCAGGAAGACGATCAGCCACAGGGAGGCCCAGGCCTGGCGGTTGCGAACCAGGGCGCCGCGGACATCCTGCCAGTGGGAGCGGGGCGGACGCGGTCTTGCGACGGGCGCGTCGTCCGGGAGCAGGGGCTGGAAATCCGCCGGGGTGGGGAACGGGGTGGTCATGGTCATTCCAGCCGGATCCGCGGGTCCACCCAGGCCGAGGCCAGATCGGCCAGGGTGACCATCAGGACCAGGAAGGCGCCGTAGAACACCGTGGTGCCCATGATCACGGTATAATCCATCTGCTGCACCGCCTGGACGAAGAAGCGCCCCAGCCCGGGGATGGCGAACACCAGCTCCACCACGAAGCCACCGGTGGTGATGGCGGCGATGGCTGGTCCCAGCACCGTGACCACCGGCAGCAGGGCGTTGCGCAGCTGGTGGTGGAAGAAGAGCCGCCCCGGGGGCACGCCCTTGGCCTGGGCGGTGCGGATGTAGTCGGTGTCCCGCACCTCCAGCAGGGTGGCCCGCAGCAGGCGGGCCAGGTAGGCCATGGTGCCCAGCCCCAGCACCAGGGCGGGCATGATCAGGTGCTGCCAAGTGCCCCAGCCGGCCACCGGCAGCAGGGTCAGCCCGGTCCATGCGCGGAAGTGGAGCAGCAGCAGTTGTCCCCAGGCGGCGAACACGAACGACGGCACCGAGATGGCCAGGATCACCCCGAACATGATCAGGTGATCCGGCCAGCGATTATGATAACGGGCCGTCAGCGCCCCCCACAGCAGCCCTCCGGACAGGGCGATCAGCAGGGCCGCCACCCCCAGCAGGGCGGAGACGGGGAAATGGTCGCGGATGATGTCGTTGACCGCGCGATTGCGCTGGGTGAACGACAGACCGAAATCTCCCTGCAGCATGTGGCCCAGGTACAGGAGATACTGACGCCAGAGCGGTTGATCCAACCCGTAACGCGCCTCCAGGTTGCGACGGATTTCCGGCGTGGTGGCCTTGTCGTCCAGCAGCGGATCCCCGGGCACGGCATGCATGGCCCAGAAGGTTGCGGTGGCGATGAACCAGAGGGTGATCAGGCCGGACAACAGGCGCCGCAGGACATACCGTGCCACGGGGTGGATTTCCCCTCTTGGGAAGGTCGCTTCCGCAAGCGGATGCGGAGTTGACCGGGACTGGAGCAATCGAACGGAAGCCTATGGAGGGATTTTTTCATCCCTCTGTCAAGGAAGCTTGTTCCCGCTGCCATGCAGGGACGGGACCGGGCAAGCCGTGGTATGCTGTCCACCAGGTTCATGTCCACCAGCAGCGGTTCGAGGAAAAGCGCCGGCGCCATGATTCGACGATTGACGGCCCTTGTGTTCTGGGTCGTGCTGGCCTGCACGCCGGCCTGGGGGATGGCAGCCGGGAAGGCGGCCGGAGCCGCGCGGTCCGGCGCGGCGGAATGGACCGCCTATGCCAGTATCTGGAAGGAGAAGCAGCCCGCTCCGGCGGCGCTCCAGACCATCGTCGATCTGCTGGCCAAGGAGCTGGACAACGTCGCCAAGGAGGCCCCGGAAGGCAGCGCCGAAAGCCAGCGCGGGGCTGCCCTGAAGCAGCGCATCGACCTGCTGCGCCAGTGGCTCGAACTGCTGGGCAAACGCGCGGCCGTGACCCGCCAGGCCGTCGGGCTGGCCGACCAGAAGGAGGAGGTGGACCGCCAGCTCAAGGCCCTGTCCGCCCGGCCGCCGCCCGAGGCTCCCAAACAGCCCACGGCCGAGGAATTCCAGCAGATCAAGGCCACGTTGGCGGACAGGGCCAGCGCCCGGGAAACCCTGATCACGGAGCAGAACGACCGGCAACAACTGCTGCAGGAGATTCCCCAGCGCATTCTCCAGGCCCGGGAGCAGGCCCAGGCGGCGGCGGAGCGGGCGCAGAATTTTACCCGGATGTCGAAGAATGGCCAGGAGAGCCAGCAACGGGTGTTGACGATTCAGATCGGCAATGCCGAACTGGAACGGCGTCTGGCCCTGGAGGCCGTCGATCTCTGGCAGGCCGAGGAGGTCCTGGAGAAGCAGCTCGCCCCGGTCCGGGACGGGCGCCTGGAAATGGCGCGGCTGGCCCTGGAGGCTGCCGAGCAAAGATTTCAGCTCTACCAGGCGGCCCTGCAGCATCACCAGGACGTTTTCCTCCAGACCCAGGCCCTGGAGCTGCAGGAAATGCGCCGGGCCGCGGCGGCGGCCAAGACCCCCCAGGACCAGTTTCTCGCCCGCTGGGAGATCCATGTCATCCTCTCCCAGACCAACAGCGCCGAATTCCAGAAAGTGAAAGTGGACATCCTGGCCGAGATCTCCGACCAGGAACGCCGCCTCCAGGCCGAACGCCAGGAGGTGGAAGACCTGCGGGGACTGGTGGAGCAGTTCGGCACCCGGGGGCCTGCGGCCGCCCTGCTCAAGGCCACCTATCACCTCCTGGACCGCCGACAGCGGGAGCTGGACCGGCCCCTGCCGACCGTTCTGGAGGCGCGTCACGCCGACATCCAGGGCCGCCGGGTGGCAGTCTCCAATCAGTTGGCCACCCTGTTCTCCGCCTGGCAACAGGAGATCCAGCCCCTGTTGGACGCCCTGCCCGAATCCCAGAGGCCTGCCTTCGACAGCGCTGCGCGCGCCTTGCTGGAAAGACTGCGGCATACCCTGGGCGAAGAGAAACGCCTGGCCCTGGAAATCGGCGTGGAGTGGCAACGCCTGGCCCTGCTGCCCCGGGAACGCCGGCAGGTGCTGACGGATCTGGAAGGCATCGTGTTCACCAAGGTCTTCTGGATCCAGGAACACGAGCCCCTGAGCCTGGATCTGGTCTGGCAGGCCCGGGACGAGCTGTTCTCCACCGCCAATCCCCAATCGCTGTGGAGCCTGCTGGAGCCGGCCCTGGTGCCCGGCAACTGGCTGCGTTGGGGCGGGGCCTTCCAGGAAACCGCCGGCCTGCTGCTGGCCGGTGGCGGCTTTATGATCCTCGCCATCGCCACGGGCTATTTCCGCAGACGGTTGCACCGCACAGTGACCGGGCGGGCTGGCCAGCCGACTCCGCTCCCGGGCCGGAACCTGCTGCGCGCCCTGTTTCTCGCCGGGCTGCATGCCGGCGCCTATCCGGTCCTGCTCATGGTGGCCACCGTCCTGATCAACGCCACGGACCTGCCCGGCGCGTACCGGCTGGTGTTCTTCCGGTTCTGCTGGCTGCTGGCCCAGTTCTTCTTCCTCTGGGGGGTGGGCAACTGGTTCCTGCAACGGCCCAGCCCGTTTTCCCTGGGCCTGCTGTTGTCCCGGGAACGGGTGCGGACTCTGGTGGCGGCCTGGCGCTGGATTCTTCTGTCCGGCTTGACCTTGCTGCTGCCCTTCCAGGTGTTTTCCCAGGAGCCGTTCGACTTCCAGGCCATTCCACGGCTGCTGTTCACCGTGTTCGAGTTCAGCGCCACCCTCACCCTGTTCCTCATCATCCGGCCCGGATCCCCCTTCTTCCGGCCAGCGGCCGGGAATGACCCTCCCCCAGAGGGACGGGCGGACGGCAAACCGGGTCTGCTGGCGGCTCGGTCGTCCTGGATCCGCCGCAGCATGCTGGTGTTCGCCACCGCGGTCCTGGCCCTGGACATGCTGGGCTTTCGCTTCACGGCCGGCTATCTGGCCCGCAATGGCGTGCTGACCATCCTGATCCTGCTGGGGCTGTGGGGGCTGTTCAATTTCCTGGAGGTGCTGGTGGGGCAATGGCGCCCCTCCCTGCGGGGCGTGCCGCCCGAGCAGCGGTCCGGCCTGATCAGGCACCGCCGGGAAGCCCTGGCCCGGCTGCTGCGCATCCTCACCGGTCTGATCGGTCTGCTGCTGTTGACCTCCCTGTGGGGCCTCCACGAACAGGCCCTGGCCGCCCTCAGGGAGGTCAACCTGTACAGCGTCCGCTCGGCCGAGGGCGACATCGCCTTCGTGACGGTGGCCGATCTGCTGCGCTTCGCCCTGGTGCTGGCGGCCACCTTCTGGGGGCTGGCCAAGCTGCCCCTGTTCTTCGATTGGTTGGTGTTCTCCCGCTGGCGGGTCGGGGAGGGATCGCGCTTCGCCATCGTCACCATGACCCGCTACCTGCTGTTCCTGGTGGCGCTGTTCGTCACCATCCCCTGGCTGCGGCTGGATCTGGCCCAGGTGGCCTGGCTGGTGGCCGCCATCAGCGTGGGGTTGGGCTTCGGTCTGCAGGAGATCGTGGCCAACTTCGTCAGCGGCATTATTCTGCTGTTGGAACGTCCCATCCGGGTGGGCGACCTCATCGCCGTGGGCGCGGTTCAGGGCCGGGTCACCCGGGTGAACATCCGCGCCACCACGGTCCAGAATCTGGATCTCCAGGAGATCCTCATCCCCAACCGCGACCTGATCACCAAGGAGGTGACCAACTGGACCCTGTCCAACCCCCGCACCCGCCTGGTCATCGCCATCGGCGTGGCGTATGGCAGCCCGGTGGAGCGGGTCAAGGAGATCCTGCTGGAGCTGGCCCGCCAGCAGGAGGAGGTCCTGGCGGATCCGGCGCCGGAGGCCTTTTTCATCCGGCATGGGGAGAGTTCGTTGGATTTCGAACTGCGGGTCTATCTGGCCACCCCGGCCCAACGGCTGCCGGCCCTGGACCGGCTGAACACCCTGATCAACGCCCGTTTCACCCGGGAGGGCATCGTCATGCCCTTTCCCCAGCGGGAATTGCATATTCACCCTCACTCGGCGACGACGCTCTCCGCCACCCAGGCCCGGGAATAGTCCGGGTCCGCCCCGAAGATGCGCCGCACCACCCCCTTCAGCCGGGGATGCTGGATGTAGATCAGACCCCGCTCGTACTGGGGAATGATCGCCACCTCCCGGGACAGGATCGCCTGCAACCGGCCAAAGGCCGGCAGGCGCACCCGGGGATCGGCGCTGTCCCGGGCCACCGTCACCCAGTGGTCGTAATCCTGATCGACGAACCGCCCCCGGTTGTTGGCGTTCCAGGAAGCGAACAGGTCGCCGAAGGTGATGGGATCGTCGAAGTCCGGTCCCCAGCCGGCGGTCACCAGGTCGAACTGCCCGGCGGTCATCCGGGCCAGGCGCTGCTTGAAGGTCTGCTTGTCGATGCGCAGCTCCAAGCCCAGCCGTTTGGCGTAGAGATGCTGCAGATATTCCGCCTGGCGGGCCGAAGCGGGGTTGTCGCCGGTCAGCAGGGTCAGTGGCGGCGGGTGCGCCAGGCCGAGTTCGGCCAGGGCCTGGCGCAGGTGGTCCCGGGCCGCGATCGGGTCCACCGGGATCACAGGTGCGGGGTATTCCTCCTGGAACGTTCCCTGGAGCCCCCGCAACCAGTGGGGAAACAGGGAAAACGTCGCCAGGGTGCCGGGCACGCCGATGACCTTGTCGACCAGCTCCTCGGGGTCGTACACCAGCCGCATGGCTTCCCGCAGATGGCGGTTGGCGGTGGGCCGTTCCGGACGGTGGTTGAATTCCAGGAAAAAGACCGAGCCATCGGCGAAGCGGCGGATGCGCAGCCGGTGACGCATGGCCTCCCGCAGGCTGTCGGCGTCCAGGCCGGTGAGGGCGATCTTGCCATCCCGGAACAGATTGAAGCGGGTGCTGGGATCGGTGGTGATGTAAGGGATGTCGATGGCATGCAGCCGGATCGAGTTCCGGTCCCAGTAATGGGGGTTCTTCTCCAGCCGCAGGTGGGCGCCATGCACCCAGCGGGCGAGGCGGAAGGGGCCGTTGAAGAGCAGGTCCCCGGCATCGGCGGCGTAACGTTCCCCCCTGGCGCGGTGGAAATCGGCCCGCACCGGAAAGTAGGTGGCGAAGGCGGTGAGGCTGGCAAAATAGCCGCAGGGTCCGGCCAGGGTGACTTCCAGGGTGCGGTCGTCCGGGGCGCGCACCCCCAGAGCCGTGGGTGGACGCTGGCCGTGGTTGATCTCCCGGGCATGCTGGATCGGGTAGAGGATGAAGGCATACTCGGAGGCAGTGGCCGGGTCCAGGGCCATGCGCCAGGCATGGACAAAGTCGTGGGCGGTGACCGGTCGGCCATCGCTCCAGCGGGCGTCGGAGCGCAGGGTGAAGCGGGCTGTGTCGGCGGTGATCGACCAGGATTCGGCTACGCCGCCCACCAGGCCGTGGCGCTGGTCATGGCGCAACAGGCCCTCGCCCACATGGCCCAGGATGAAGAAACTCACCTGATCGGTGGCCCGCAGGGAGTTGAGATTGGGGGGTTCAGTGTCCAGGGCAATGGTGATACCCGGGGGCTGGACGGTGATGGCCTGCTCCGTACCGGCGCCCCACAGCAGGGCCGGCAGCAGGATCAGCAGTCCCGCCAGCAGACTCACGGACGGCCCGCTCATGGTCGGTGGGGAACCAGGCACATGCGGGTGGTGCAGATGAATGGCGCCTGGGCGCGGCCCATGGCGCGTTTCACCACCGGCAGACGGTGCAGCCGCCAGCGGTACAGCAGCGCCAGGCGTGACAACAGCCGTCCTTCGGCGTGATCGAGACAGCCCTGGCAGATGCCCCAGCGGATCAGCCGGCCGACCAGGGCGTGCCGTCCCATGCGGGCCGCGCCCAGGATCAGCTCGGCGAGCATGAAGCGCGCTTCCTGCAGCCGGTGCTGCTTGCCGTGGATTTTGAGCAGGGCCACGGCCCGGCGCACGATGCGGATGCGGCTGGCGGTCTTCGGGGGCGTAAAGAAGCTGGAGCGGCTCAGGCTGCCTTCGAAGCGGCGGATATGCAGGTCCGGAGGCCGGTCGAAGAACAGGGCGCAACGGTAATCCTGGATGTAGGCGCGCAGGAACAGGTCGATGTCCTGCCACAGGTGGAGCCCTTCGTCCCAGCGGCCCAGGCGGTCGAAGGCCGCCCGGGTGAAGAGGGGGCCGGTGCCCTGGCAGACCGCATCCTGGCGAAACTGGCGCTCCAGGAGTTCCTCGCCGGTGTCGATGTTCCACAACAGGTTGAGATCATGGGGTCGGTTGCGGAACAGCAGGGCGGGAAAAATGCCGAAGTCCAGCTCCGGCCTGGATTCCATGGCCGCCACCCGCTGGGCCAGACAAAACGGCTCCAGCAGGTCGTCGGTGTCCAGGAACATGACGTACTTGCCGCGACTGTGTTCCACACCGATATTGCGGCAGCAGCAGGCGCCTTTGGGCGGCCGGTCCCGGCGCAGGAAGCGGATGCGCCCATCCCGTTGGGCATAGGCCTGGACCATGGCCGGCGAGTCGTCCTCCGAGCCGTCGTCCACCACCAGGCATTCCCAGTGGGGGTAGTCCTGGGCCAGGAGCGAGTCCAGGGTTTCGGCCACGAAGGCCGCGCGGTTGAAGTTGGGGGTGAGAATGGAGACGACGGGCGGCTGGGTCATGGGCGGTCGGGCAGGTGTCACTTGACGGGCATCGGGGGCAGGCCGCCGTAACGGTCGCCCAGCCGGGTCACCGCCTCCGGCCCCTGGGCCGCGGCGGCGTTGAAGCGGGCCAGGGCCCGGGTCAGCCCCCAATAGAGATCCAGATTGTAGACGGCCCAGCGCAGGCGCTCGTCGAGGGACAGTTCCCGCACCCGGATCAAACGCAGCCAGGCGCGCAGGGTTTGGAGGAGAAAGGATTGCGCCGGTGTCACATAGCCCAGCAGGGCGTAGCGCAGGCAGGCGACGGTGATGGTCTTCTTGACGATGGTGTGGTGATTTTCCACATGATAATGGAAGACCCGCGCCCCGGGGTCGAAGACCAGCGCCCGGCCCAGGCGCAGGGTATCGACGGCCCAGAGGATGTCCTCGCCGTAGCTGACCGGCGGGTGGGGTCGCTCCAGCAGGGCGGAGCGGCGATAGAGGGCGGTGACATCGTCCAGGCCGGTGATGGCCTTCTTCTGCTCCGGCGCGAGCCGGTCGAACCCGCCAAGGGGGAATTGGAACCGGACCGGGGTGAAGGTGGTGGAGCGGGGGCGGTACCAGTCCAGGGGATTGAATTCCGGCCGGCTGGGCACCACCTGGGTGCCCCAGGCGGCATCGACTTCCGGGTCGGCCAGGGCGGCCACCAGGCGTTGGATCCAGTCCGCGTCCCGGGCCCAGGCGTCGCCCACGGTGAACAGCACCAGTTCGCCGCGGCTTTCCCGGCAGCCCAGATTGCGGGTGGCGCCGTGGCTGAACTCGGCCGGCGGAATTTCGATCATCCGCACCTTGGAGTGGGCGCGGGCCATGGCGCAGGTGCCGTCGGTGGAGCCGGAGTCGATGACGATGATCTCCAGCACCCCATGGGTCTGCTCCAGGATGCCCGCCAGACAGGCCTCCAGCCGCGCCGCCTCGTTGCGCACCGGGATCACCACCGACACGGTGGGCAGGCTGGCGGGCCGCTGCCACTGTTCGCGCTGAGGGTCCATGGCGGGGGTCGGGATCAGAGGTGGAAGGTTTTGATCGCCAGATCCAGCTCGTTGGCGGTGCCGATGTCCAGGTAGCGTCCCCCGGGAAAGGGAGTGGCCTTGACGGTCATGCCGAGGCGCAGGGCCTCGTTGAACACATCCCCAAGGACGATTTCCTTGCCCCGGTAGGGGTTGGTCTGGAGATACGCGCCCATCAGCCGGGTGAAGTCCGGCCCCCAGCAGGCGCAGCCCCAGGTGTGGGTGAGATGGGTTTCGCGGGGTTTGTCCACGGTGAAGAGGACATTGCCCGCCGCATCCCAATCCACCATGCCGCCCTTCTGGGGATTATCGGTGGGGAACAGGCCCAGGGTCAAGCTGGCGTTCTGGTGTCGGTGGAACTCCAGCAGGTATTCGAAGGCGTTGCGGGGCTCGATGATGGTGTCCGGCATGCCGAACAGGACCGTGTGACCGTCGATCCAGGGTCGCACCAGGTCCAGGGCGCCCGGCATGCCGGTGAGGCGTTCCTGATAGAGGTAGGCGATGCGGATGCCGAAGCGGGTGCCATCGCCGAAATAGCGCATGATGTCCCACTTGTCGTCCCCCACGATCAGGAAGATGCGCTTCACCCCGGCGCCGATGAGGTTCTCCACCAGGTATTGGCTCACCACCTTGGGGCGCTGCTGGGCCACGCCATCAACCAGGTAATCCTGGTAGCCGACGGGAAACAGCTCCTTGGGGCAGGGGAAGGGGGCCAATCGGGAGCCCTTGCCGGCAGCGGGGATGATGGCCACCGGGAGGTCGGTTCCGTGATCGTCTGGGTGCATGATCGACTCCTTGCCGCAAGGACTTGGAACGGGCATTGGGAGCTACCAGGCCCTGATGCGTTTCATGGTCTGGAGATCGGCTTTCTCTGCGCTGATCTCTTCATTCTGGCGCACATGGCCCCTGCCGATTTCTTCGTCTTTGCAGATAATCAGCCGCTCCCGGCCACGCCATCTCCAGGCCTTTGCGACCCATTGTCCAAACCCGCCATGGGCATCCGTATTCGATGCACGCAGGTGCGCCAGATATCTCTTTGTTTTCGAGTTCAAAGGCATGCATTCTCTGCCATGTATACAGGAAGGCTTGATCATGCTTCGGCAGCTTCGAGATGACAGACGAAAGCAAATTTGAGACCGAAATTCAAGGAGAGTTTTGGCCAGCCGCCAGGATCGACCAGAAATCCTGGCTTTTCGTGAGTTCAGGAACACAGGATTATCTCGGCGGGAGGCCATGACGGTGGATGAACTGACCATGTTGGGACTGATGCTGCTGGTGGCCCTGGTGTGGTACCACCAGATGCGGGCCAGGGAAACCAGTCTGGCCCTGGCCAGGCAGGCCTGCCTGGCCCTGGAGGTGATGCTGCTGGACGATACCGTGGCCCTGATCAGCATGGGCCTGGGGCGGGATCCGGAGGGGCGTTGGCGGATCCGCCGGACCTACGGCTTCGAGTTCGCCGACCAGAGCATGGAACGGCAACGGGGAACGGTGATCCTGCTGGGCGATCGGCAGGAGGGGGTTTATATCCATGGAGAACAGCGGGCCATGGGGGACAGCGGGCGGCGGAAAAAGCCCCGATTTTACAGATAATCCCTGGAAAAAAGGGCGATTCCGGTCCAGAATGAACCTTGGAGCCCCCGGGAGGGGGCAGGCCGCAACCGCAGCGACCCGGAGGGGGAAACCATGGCAGACGAACACCGGAAACAGGCTGCTGACCTTGTGGAAGAGGGCAAACAGGCCGCCCAGAGCGGCGATGCCGAAGGGGCCCTGGATCTTTACCGGCAGGCCCTGGAAGTCTGCCAGAAGCAGGGGGATGCTGGAGGGGAGGCCGAGATTCTGCACCATCTGGCCCGTCTGGCGCTGGCAGGGGACGACGGGGAGCGGGCCATGGAGCTGTATCGGCGCGCCCTCGACCTGAAGGACCGGATCGGTGATTTGGCTGGCCAGGCCAACACCCTGGCCAACATGGCCTTCGTCGCCTTTCGATCCAAGGATACCGAGGGCGCGGCGCGGTTCAACCTGAACGCCATCACCTGCCTGGAGCGGATCGGGGCCTGGTCGGAGATGGTGACGGTGGTCAACAACCATGCCTTTCTGGATCAGGCCGCGGTGCGGGCCGCCCGGGCCCAGGCCCTGTGGCTGGCCCTGCGGACGCCGGTGACCCCCGAGGGCTGGCTCAACCGCTGCGCCGAACTGGTCAACGAAATGGGACCCGAGGCTCCGGTATCCCTGCTGGTGGCCGCCGCGGCGCCCCTGGTGCTGGTGCGCAACAGCGGCGAAGATGGCGTGGACCGCCAGCATCGCACCAAGGCCCTGCTGCTGGTGGCCGCCTGTGCCGATGTCCGGGACGTGCCGCCGGAGGATCTCAACGACTGGATGGTCCGGGAAAAGCTGTTGGAGGGTGACCATCTGCTGCCACGGCTCGCCACCGCCCTGGAAGAGCTGGTGGGACCCGGGGGCTGGCTGTTCAACGCCACCCTGGCCCCCAGCCCCTGGTGGCATGGCGAGCCCAACTGAATGCTCTTGAGATCCTGCCGCAAGCTCCGCGGCGCAGGGATGCGCCGCCGGAATCGATCGGTGCAACCGATTGATTCCGTGAGGGAGGCGAAAATCCGTTTTCGCCTTCCGACGAGCAGAATGGTCATGGATGGCCATTCTGCGACAGGCCCTTGAGAAAGAGCAATTTTCCGAGTTGACGGACGCGGGCAGAACCCGTTTAATCCTGCTGGTGGCCAAGCGGCCGGGGATAGAGTTCACCCGCTGGCGGCCGCGGACGATCCCAATCTATTCGAACGAACGAGGCGGACCCCATGAGCGGTGGCAACGGTCGCAGCAAGCCCATCTCCATCCCCGTGGTGAGCGCGCACCCAACCGCCGCGCCCTCGGGGGAACCCCCCGGCGCCAATCCGATGGAAACCCAACCCTCCCCGGCCGAAGCGTGGCAGGCCAAGCGGGAGGCCCTGACCCAGGCCGGTCACAACCGGGATTGGGCCACCGTTCTGCGTATTCTCACCGACCTTTCCAGCAGCCGGAGGTTTCCCGAGGTCCGCAAGGCCCTGGCCCAGCGGGTGTGGGTGGCCTTGAAGAGCGATGCGCCGGGCATCGACGTGGTGACCGCGCTGCGGGAAATGGTGATGACCATTACCCCCCGGCACGAACTGGCCGGCCCCATGGGGGCTCTGGCCTATTTCATGGGCCGCAACCGCCAACCCCAGCATCCGGACCGCGAGTTTGCCGTGGCCATGGCCCAGCAGCTCCTGCACCTGATCTGTTCGACTCAGGGGGTGGGTGAGGGGGAGGGGGATTTTCAACAATGGGTCAAGGAAAACCACCTGGAGAAACCGGACAACTACATCTCCCGGATTCTGGAAGGGCTGGAAATCATGGTGATGGGAGGGTGGTGGTTCGATCGGGATGCCCTGCAGCAGGAGCTTCTCAACGCCAACCGGGGGGGCGGTCGGTAAGTATGGAAAACGGCAATCAGGACAATAAACTGCGTTTGATCAACCGGGTGCGCAAGGAAGCCCTGGTGCGCACCGCCGAAAACCTGATCTACGCGCCGGACTGGCGCACCGCGGGCCGGGCCCTGCGGCGCATCATGAATCAGCTCAAGGGCATTCCTTCCGCCGGCGAGGCGGAGGATGGGCGGCTCTGGGCCCGCTTCCAGAGCGCCTACCAGATCTATCTCGACCGCCGTTCCCAGGGCAAACCCTCCAACCGGGGTCTGCGGGACCGCGGCGCCAAATTGCTGGATCAGATCCAGCAGCGCGAGAAGCAGGCCGATGATCTGCGGGAGGCCATCCGCTTGGCCCAGAGCCGGGTGGTCTGCTTCCAGGAAAAGAGTCGCGACATCGCCCCGGGTCCCCATCAGCAGGCCATCCGGGATTTCATCGACGACACCATTCGCAGGATAACGGCCGATACCCGCATCAAACAGCTGGAATTGCGGGAACTGGATCGGTTGATTGCCGAACTGGGCGATCAGCATCAGGAGGGATGACGGCGCGGCCTTGCCGGCGGCGTGACCCTGGAGAGAGATCCGTGGTCCGCCCGTTGCGAGACGGGCGGACCACGTTCTGGCCATGGGGGGCAGTGGACTGGATGTCACTCGCCCCGGTCGGCCGCAGCAGTTTGAAAACGCCGTCCCTGGCCTTTTCAAACCTTCCCCCACTCTTCTTGGGCGCGGGCGGCCCGGTTCGAGGGGGGGCCGTGGGCCATCCCTGGTCCACGGTGGGCACTGCAGGCGGTTGGATGACGACAGTCACGCTGACGTCTGGACTGTCAGGTTCTCTGTCCCGCCTGGACTGTCAGGTCCTCTGAGTCGTGGCGAAGTTGCGCCAGAAGTCCAGCCGGCGGTTCAAGTGCTGGATCTCCCGGTCGTGTTTTTCCCGCATCTTTTCGATCTGTTGGTCCGAACGGGCCTTGAGCCATTCCAACTTGCGGCGCAGGGCGTTGATGTCGGTGTCATCCCCCTCGGGACAGGTGGTGCCCTGGGCCGCACCGTTCGGATGGGGCGGGGCCTTTTTCAACTGGGCGATGCGCTGGTTGAGGGAGGCCAGACGCAGGTTGTAGTCCCGGTGGAGGGAGTCGATGATGGCATCGTATTCCCGGCGGACTTCCTGGATCTGGGGTGTGCCGGAACGGGTTTCCCGTTCCTCGGACCGGGTGGCCATGCGGAACAGGTCGTCGTAGTTGAGCCGGGCTCCCATCATCATGCGCCTGGCCATGCGGGCGGCATTGAGGATTTCGCCATCCCGGTCGGCAAAGGTCAGATTCAGAACTTTGGCCAGTTTGGTCATGTCGATGGATGTCGTGTTCATGGCTGATCGCCTTCGCAAGGTCCGTTTGGGTGAAGCGCCTTTGACGGGCATTAACGCAATGATCGGGCCAACTTTACAGAAACCGGTTGCCACTTGAGCGGAACAATGGCTTCCGCAGGCGTGATTCAACCGGCCGATGATGGGCGATATTGTATTATTTTATTAAATAATACAAATAGTTGAATTCTATATCCGCTTCCATGGAACAGTCCAGGATTCTGGTCGGGAACGATGGGCGACCAGTGGGGCAGGCCGGAGGATATATTCTCCGATTATATTTTGTGAAAACCTGTCGTTCCCTTGACTGGTGTCAGAGAGATGACGGATATCGGCCTGACCGGCGGAGAAGGGGGGCGGGAATCATCATGGTCCCTTCTGCACGGCAACGCGGGCCATTATCCTATGACGGCAGGGAAGACCACACATTAGATGGATGGGGGAGGCCTCCCTCCACCCTCCACCGATGGAAGCCGGAAACCGGCTTCCACGGTAACTTCAAGATGGGGGAGGCCTCCCTCCACCCTCCACCGATGGAAGCCGGAAACCGGCTTCCACGGTAAACACAGGGACGATGAGGAACCGAGGCGGCATGTCCAACAATTCGGAACACAAGGCGGCGGATTTCATTCGGGCCATCGTGGCGGAGGACCGGGCCAGTGGCAAGCATCCCCATCCGGTCACCCGGTTTCCGCCGGAACCCAACGGTTATCTGCACATCGGTCACGCCAAATCGATCTGCCTCAACTTCGGCATCGCCGAGGAGAACCCGGGTGGCGTCTGCCACCTGCGCTTCGACGACACCAATCCCGCCAAGGAGGAGCAGGAATACATCGACGCCATCCAGCGGGACGTGCGTTGGCTGGGGTTCGATTGGGGTGACAAGCGGTTCTTCGCCTCGGACTATTTCGAGCAGCTCTACCAGTTTGCCGAAACCCTGATCAAGAAGGGCAAGGCCTATGTGTGCAGCCTGTCGGCGGAGGAGGTGCGGGACTACCGGGGCACCCTGACCCGGCCGGGGCGGGAAAGCCCCTTCCGGAACCGCACGGTGGAAGAGAACCTGGACCTGTTTCGCCGCATGCGTGCCGGGGAGTTCCCCGACGGCACCCACACCTTGCGGGCCAAGATCGACATGGCCAGCCCCAACCTCAACATGCGCGATCCCACCCTCTACCGCATCCTGCGCACCCGCCACCACCAGACCGGGGACGCCTGGTCCATCTATCCGCTGTACGACTTCACCCACTGCCTTTCCGATGCCCTGGAGGGCATCACCCATTCCCTCTGCACCCTGGAGTTCGAGGATCACCGGCCGCTTTACGACTGGGTTCTGGACCTGTCCGATCCGCCCTGCCACCCGCGGCAGATCGAGTTTTCTCGCCTGTCCCTCGAATACACCGTGGTGAGCAAGCGCAAGCTGATCCAACTGGTGGAGTCGGGCGCGGTGACCGGCTGGGACGATCCACGCATGCCGACCATTTCCGGCCTGCGGCGGCGGGGGTATACCCCCCGGGGCATCCGGGATTTTTGCCGCCGGGTCGGCATCACCAAGGCGCCCAACAACGTGGAGCTGGCCCTGCTGGAAAACTGTGTGCGGGAAGACCTGGAACAGGCTGCCGACCGGGCCATGGCCGTGCTGGATCCGCTGAAGGTGGTCATCGAAACCTGGCCCGAGGATCAGGTGGAGGAGCTGACTGCGCCGGTACATCCGGCCTTGCCGGAACGGGGCGTCCGCACCCTGCCGTTTACCCGGGAGATTTATATTGAACGGGATGATTTCCGCCTGGAGGCCCCCAAGAAATTCAAGCGCCTGACCGCTGGCGGCGAGGTGCGGCTGCGCAACGCCTATGTCATCCGTTGCAAGGAGGTGATCCGGGACGAGCGGGGCGAGGTGGTCGAGCTGCGCTGCAGCCATGACGCCATGACCCTCAACGCCCAGCCGGAAGGGCGCAAGGTGTCCGGGGTGATTCACTGGGTATCCGCCACCCGCCATGCCCGGGCCGAGGTGCGTCTCTACGACAAACTCTTCACCCGGCCCGATCCGGACGACGATCCGGAGGGAGGCAGCTTCATGAACTGCCTCAATCCCCAATCCCTGGTGGTCCTCCAGGACCGGCCGGTGGAAGAGGGCCTGGCGGCGGCCACCGCCGAGCGGCATTACCAGTTCGAGCGGGTGGGATATTTCATCGCCGATCACGGGGACTCCACCCCCGGCCGGCTGGTCTTCAATCGCACCGTCACCCTGCGGGACAGTTGGGCCAAGCTCCAGGCCCGGGAGCAGGAAGGGGAAGGTCGTTGAAAGGGATGGCCATTCTGCGATAGGCTCCTGAGTTCTGCGAGAAAGGCGTGCCATTGCCATGCTGCGCTTTGTGGTGATCTTCGGCCTCCTGGCGCTGCTGGCCGTTCTGCTGCACCAGCGTTTTTTGGGGCCGGTGGATGTTCTGGGCGACGGGGGAGGAGAGGGTCGGGATACTCTGCTCCAGGCCCTGGCTTCGGCGCTGATCCTTGCCTGGCTGCTGGCCTCCCGGCGGGTGTTCAACCTGCTGGCGGAGTTCAAGCGGGTGCTGATCTGGGTCGGGCTGATCGGCCTGACCGCCGTGTTATTCGGTTTCCGCACCGAGTTCCGGCAGACCATGGATCGGATCATGGCGGTGCTGGTGCCCCAGGTCGGCCAAGTGCGGGAGCCGGGGTCCATGAGCTTCTACCGCGCCACCAACGGTCATTTCTACATCGAGGCGCGGGTCAACGGCCGGCCAGTGCGATTTTTGGTGGATACCGGCGCCAGCGATATCGTGTTGTCCCCACGGACGGCGCGGCAGGTGGGACTGGACCCGGCCCGGCTGCGCTTCGACCGGGTGTTCCACACCGCCAACGGCATGGTGCGGGGCGCCGGGGTGATCCTGGGCAGTTTCAACCTGGGCAGTCTGACCCTCACCGACATCCCCGCCAGCGTCAACCAGGCCGCCATGGATACCTCCCTGCTGGGCATGGGATTCTTCAATCGCATGCTGGCCTACAAGGTGGAGGGGGACTTGCTGACCCTCTACTGGAAGGCTTCGGGCGTGCAGGGTGTCGAAGCCGCGAGCCATCCCCGGGCGACCGTACCCTGACTCTTCACCCACCTCCGTCCAGCAGGCAGACGGTCATTTCATCCTGAAGCTGGATCAGTCGGTCGATCATCCGACGCTGCTGGCTGGCATTCCCGGGCTGGTCCGGGGATGGGTGGGGCGCGGCCCCGCGGCAGGCGGTCTCCTGCAACACTTCAGCCAGTTGGCGGTCGTCGATGGAGAGAAGGGGGAGCTCCCCGGTCTGCTCCAGAATGCGGTGGGCCATGGCGGCCAGCCGCTGGCCCAGGGCGCCGATGATGTGGTTCAGCATCACCACCCCGATGACCGGATCCAGATGATCCAGGAGTTCCCGATCCATCCGCAGGACCAGGACGGCGTGTTGATTGATCGGTTCGCCGTCCAGTCCCAACAGCGACCGCAGGGGCGAATGGTCCGGTCCGCCATGGGCGATGACATTGGAGCTGCGGGGTCGGTTGGTGAAAAAGGCCACCTCGCCGAAGAACTGCCCCGGCTCCAGATGGGCCAGGGGGATGGAGGAGCCGTTCTTGACCACGCTGGCCCGCCCGGCCAAAAGCAAGAACAGGGCGGTGCCGAGGTCCTGCTCATGGATCAGGAAGTCGCCCATGGGATGGCTGCGGATTCCGACGCGAACCCGGTCCGCCAGCAGGGCACGGATTTCTTCCTGCTGCCATTTGTCGAAGAAGGCCAGCGTGCCCAGGGGGGGCAGCAGACGCTCCACGTCCCAGCCGGTGATGGTCTTCATGGTGTCCGCAAGAATTGCCGCGTGGCAGTGACTTGAATCATCCCGCTTGATGGTAAAGGGAAAAGGCGGGATGGGCCAGGGTTAACGGGGGGATCAGAGCGGCTCACCGGGTGGCAGGAGGATGTCCACCTGCAGGCCGCCCTGGGGGCGGTTGGTCAGGGTCAGGGTGCCGCCATGGGCCCGGACGATGTTGTGGGCGATGGCCAGCCCCAGGCCCGCGCCGCCGGTGTCGCGGTTGCGGCTTTCATCCAGGCGGGTGAAGGGCTCCAGCATGCGGGGAATCTCCGCCTCGGGGATGCCGGGACCCGGATCGGTGACCAGGACGTGCAGTCGGGGACCGGCCATGGCGGCTTCCAGATGGGCCGCGCCGCCGTATTTCAGGGCATTGTCCACCAGATTGGTCAGGCAGCGTTTGAAGCTTTCTCCCATGAGGGGAAAGGGCGCCAGTTCCCCGACGGTGGCCACGGTCACCTGTCCGCCCCGACCGGCGGCGGCCATTTCCCCGAAGGCCTCCTGGAGATGGTCCAGCATGGCGGCCACGTCAGTGGGGCGACGTTGTTCCAGGCCTTCCATGCCCTGGATGAAGGCCAGGGCATCGCCGGCCATGCGTTCCATCTCGGTCAGGTTGGGCAGCAGACCGGCCTTGAGACGCTCGTCCTTGAGCATTTCCACCCGCAGGCGCATCCGGGTCAGGGGTGTTTTGAGGTCGTGGGACAGGGCCGCCAGCAGACGGGTGCGTTCCTGCACATAGCGTTGCAGGCGCGCCTGCATGACGTTGAAGGCGTTGGCCGCCTCCCGCACCTCGGTGGGACCGGTTTCGGCGATGGGCGGCTGATTGAGATCCTGGCCCAGGCCCCGGGCGGCCCGGGCCAGGGTGGCCATGGGACGGGTGGCCAGCCGGGCCCCCACCACCGCCAGGGTGGCGGCCACCAGGAACAGCAACGCCATGGAGGCCAGCAGGCGCTGGGGCCAGTCGAACACCTCTCGGGGCAAATGGTTGTGAAAGACCACCCAGGCACCGTCCTGCAGTCGGATCTGGGCCAGGAACGAGACGC
This sequence comes from Magnetococcales bacterium DC0425bin3, assembly GCA_002753665.1. GTDB lineage: Bacteria > Pseudomonadota > Magnetococcia > Magnetococcales > DC0425bin3 > DC0425bin3. The sequence goes on along the minus strand of PEAP01000008.1, from coordinate 28,448 downwards.
CATGGGGCAGCAGCCGCTGCATCATCATGGCGTGATGGCGGCGATGCCGTCCACCGGGATACGAGTCTCCGGCGGCCCGCACCCGCTCTTCCGCCGGCACCCAGCCCGGGGGCGGCCCGCCATCCCCGGCGGCAACCTGCTCCACGTTGATCACTGTGATCCGCAGGGAGCGCTCCGACCCCAGGTGGTGGGTCAGACTCTCCTCCATGGAGCGGGCCAACTCCTGTTCCCCGCCCGGTTCGGCGGGCGGGGGTTCGGCGTCCAGCAGGCGAATCTGCTGCAAGGGGGTGCGCAGGATGGCGATGATGCGCCGCCGCTCCGCCCGGTCCAGGGGATCCAGCACCTGAACGATGGCCGCCAGCCGCTCGGCGGTGTGGAACCCGCCCACCCCGGCCAGGGCTTGATCCCGATCCTGGAGGTGGAGCAGGGCGCTGGCCCCCAGGCTGAGGGTGATGCCTCCCAGGAAGAGCAGGGCCAGCCGTCCTCCCAGGGACGCCGGCCAGGGGCGCCAGGTCGGGTTCATCGTTTTTCCACCGGGCCGGCCAGCAGGTAACCCTGACCCCAGACGGTGCGCAGGATATGGGGGTCCCGGGGATTGTCCCGCAGGCGCTTGCGCAGCCGTCCCACCTGCACGTCGATGGACCGTTCGAAGAGCGCCGTTTCTCCCTGCCCCAGGGCGGCCATGATGCGGTCCCGGTCCAGGGACTCGTTGGGATGGTCCAGAAACAGGCTCAGCAGCTGGAATTCCCCGCGGGTCAGGGGCACCTCCACGCCGTCGGGGCTGGTGAGCTGTCGCGCCTTGAGATGCAGGGTCCAGCCGCTGAAGAGAATCTCCGTGGGTTCCCGGGGTCGGGCCGCCCGGGGCATGGCCCGGCTGCGGCGCAGCACGCTCTTGATGCGCGCCAGCAGCTCCCGGGGGCTGAAGGGCTTGGGCAGGTAGTCGTCAGCGCCCATCTCCAGCCCCAGGATGCGGTCGGTCTCCCCGCCCCGGGCGGTGAGCATGATCACCGGAATGCCGGCGGTGGCCGGAGCCACGCTCAGCCGCTTGCAGAGCGACAGACCATCCTCCCCGGGCAGCATCAGATCGAGGATGATGGCGTCGATCTCGACGGTCTGCAGCAAGTCCTCCAGACCCGCGCCACTGGGTAGGGTATGGACTCTCAACCCGTTCTCCTCCAGGTATTCCTGCAGCAGGGTGCGGGTTTCCGCGTCGTCTTCCACCACCAGGATGCGGTCGGTCGGTTCCATGGCTGCTGGTCCCGCAACTGTGTCGAATGTGTTACTGAAAAACCAATCCATGACAGAACTGTGTCTGACGGATCGATCATTGACCAATGAATGACAATCATATAGATCCGAAACAAGTATATTACTGTATTATGGCATGAACAATAAATAACTTACAATAAAAATATTGAAAAGTATCTCATGACCGGTACAATGGGAACCAGTAGGGACGCCGGGAGCAATGGAACCTTGTTCCTCCCGGAACCATCGATCCATAAAAGGAGGAGCGAACCATGAACACCAATCGAACAATCCGGATGCTGGCCGTGACCGCCATGCTGGGTTTGGCGGCGGGGGCCTGGGGGGCGACAGAAGCCTGGGCCCAGGGAGGGCATCGCGGCCATCACGGCGGCATGATGGGCGGGGGACCGATGAAATGCGCCACACCGCAGGCGACCGCCGGCATGACCTGTCCGATCTGTGGCAACCAGCAACCCATGATGGGCGCCTGGAGCCGGGGCGGCAATGGTGGCCCGATGGGGATGGGCTTCCAGGATCCCATCGCCGCCGCCCGGCAGCTGGACCTGATGAAACAGCGGCTGGCCATCACCCCGCAGCAGGAGACCGCCTGGAAAGCCTATGCCGATGCCGTGACCAAGGCCGCGGCCGTCCAGGATGAAATCCGCACCCAGCACCGGGCCCAGTACCTGGTCGAGCGCACCGCCCGGATGGAGCGGCATCTGGAAAAGATGGAGAAAATGCTGCCTCTGCAGCGGGCGGTGGTCGGAGAGTACAAGAACCTGCAGGGCATTCTGGACGCCAATCAGCAGAAGAACCTGGTCCAGACCGGACCGTGCCAATGCCCCAACTGCCCGTGCGGGACCACCAATCCCCCGGCGGCTCAACAGTAGCAGCCCGTTGATAAATGGGCTGATAGCGGGGCAGGGATGCCCCGCCGGAATCAACGGATTGGAAATCCATTGATTCCGTGAGGGAACCGCAAGCTCTGCTTGCGGTTCCCGACGTTGGAAAAGCCATGGATGGCTTTTCCAACGCTCTGGTAGGGCAGATGATATGACAGGCGCTGCAAGATCGGGTGCCAGCGGGAGGGCCTGCCCCGACCCGGGACAGGCTCCCGACTGCCATGCCTTTATGTTCGGCAGAATCGCCCCTATGATCAGACGTGGAGTGGAACGGGGTGATTGATGGCAGCGGGAGCGGGTCGGCATGGTCAGAATTCTATACTTCGCATGGGTGCGGGAACGGATCGGGGCCGGCGATGAGTCCATCCCCCTGCCGCCGGAGGTCACCACCGTGGCCGGCCTGCTGGATCATCTGCGCAGCCGTGGCGCACCCCATGATCAGGCCCTGACCGGCGGCCATCTGCGGGTCGCGGTCAACCAGGTGCATGCCGCGGCGATGGATCCGGTGGCCGACGGCGACGAGATCGCCATCTTTCCCCCGGTGAGCGGCGGATGATCCACATTCAGGAAGCCGATTTTTCCCTCCAGGCCGAGGTGGATCGCCTGGTGCGCGCCGATACCGGCGTGGGCGGAGTGGTCGCCTTCGTCGGCACCGTGCGGGAGCTGACCGGCGACCGGCGGGTCAGCGCCATCCATCTGGAATACTACCCGGGCATGACCGAGGCCGAACTGGAGAAGATCGAAGCCGCAGCCCGGGCGCGGTTCGAGGTCGCGGAGATCCTGGTGATCCATCGGGTGGGTCGTCTGGCGGTGAGCGACAACATCGTCCTGGTGGTGGCCACGGCGCCCCACCGCGCCGCCGCCTTCGAGGCCTGCCGCTACGTCATCGACCACCTCAAGGTCTTCGCCACCTTCTGGAAGAAGGAAATCACCAGCGACGGTCGCACGGAATGGATCGACAGTTGTCCCGGCTGCGAGGCGGCGGCCAGCCGCTGGGAAGAGCTGGCCGGGGTGGCCCATACCCATCCCCACGACCGGGCAATGGCAGTGACGGCTCCCAAGCGGCATCATCATGGCCATGGTCCCGGGCAGGGCCATGGCCCGGTCACCTGGGCCGGTTTGCGGGTGGGTATCCTGACCCTCTCCGACAGCCGCACCCTGGCGGAAGACGGCAGCGGGGACGCCCTGGAAGGGGCGGTGCTGGCCCTGGGCGGCAAGGTGACGCGGCGGGCGGTGCTGCCCGACGAGCGGCCCGCCATCCAGGCCATGCTGGTCCAGTGGGCCGACCAGGACGGAATCGGGGCCATCCTCACCACCGGCGGCACCGGCCCCGGACCCCGGGATGTCACCCCGGAGGCCACCCGGGCGGTTTGCGATCGGGAGCTGCCGGGCATCGCCGAGCTGATCCGTACCGCCGGGCTGCAACAGGTGCGCTCGGCCGTACTCACCCGGGGCATCGCCGCCTTTCGGGGTGCCACCCTGGTGATCAATCTGCCCGGTTCGACCCGGGGTGCGGTCCACAGCCTGGAGGCGGTGGCGGACCTGGTGCCCCACATTCTGGCCATGGCCCACGGCGGGGGACATCCCTGACGGGGCCCGGAGACAACGCCATGCTGTCATTCGACGAGGCCCGCAACCGGGTACTGGCCGGCATCCAGCCGCTGGGGGAAAGCCGCACCGTGCCGGTGCGGGAGGCCCTGGGGCGGGTGCTGGCCTGGCCAGCGGTGGCCGGCCTGAACGTGCCCAACCATGACAACTCGGCCATGGATGGTTATGGCGTCCGCATGGCCGATCTGGATCCGGAACAGCCCACCACCCTGGAGGTGGTGGCCGATCTGCCCGCGGGGGAGCGCCTGACGGTGCCCCTGGGCGTGGGCCAGGCGGTGCGCATCATGACCGGCGCGCCCGTTCCCGAGGGCTGCGACTGTGTGGTGATGCAGGAGGTGGCCACCCGGGAGGGGCGCCAGGTCACCATTCCTTCCGGTCAGCGCCCTGGACAGCATATCCGGGCCGCCGGCGAGGACATCCGCGCCGGTGAGGCGATCCTGCCGGCGGGCCGGCGTCTGACGCCGCCCGATCTGGGCCTGCTGACCTCCCTGGGGTTTGCCCGCATCCAGGTGCGGCGGCGGCCCAAGGTGGCGGTGCTGTCCACCGGCAACGAGGTGGTGGAGGCTGGCGGCGCCCTGCTGCCGGGCATGGTCTACGACAGCAACCGCACCGCCCTGCTCACCGCCCTGGCCGGCCTGGGGGTGAAGACCGTGGATCTGGGTCTGGCCGGCGACCGGCGCGAGGCCATCGAGACCGCCCTGGCCCGGGGCGCCCGGGAGGCGGACGCCATCATCACCACCGGCGGCGTGTCGGAGGGGGATTACGATCTGGTCAAGGAGATCCTCCAGCAGCGGGGCGAGGTGCATTTCTGGAAGGTGGCAATGAAACCCGGCAAGCCCCAGGCCTATGGGCGTCTGGGCGGGGCGCTGTTTTTCGGCCTGCCGGGCAATCCGGTGTCCGGCTTGGCGGTGTTCCTGTTGATGGTGCGGCCGGCCCTGCTGCGGCTGATGGGCGCCACCGACGAACCGGTGCGGGTCCTGGAGCTGCCGTTCCGGGGAGAATTCAGCAAGAAACACGACCGGCTCGACTTCGTGCGCGGCGTGGTCCACTGGCAGGGGGCGGAGAGCTGGGTGGAAACCACCGGCCCCCAGGGATCGGGCATCCTGACCAGCCTGTCCCGGGCCAATGCCTTCATCGTACTTCCCCCCGGTCCCCGCAAGTTGCGGGACGGCGACCGGGTCACGGTGCGGCTCATCGATTGGGATTGACCATGGAACTGACGCATTTCGACCCGGCCGGCGGCGCCTGCATGGTGGACGTGACGGAAAAACCCGCAACCCGCCGGGAGGCGGTGGCCGCCGGACGGGTCACCATGTCCCCGGAGACCCTCGGCCTGATCATGAACCGCCAACTGAGCAAGGGCGACGTGCTGGAGGTGGCCCGCCTGGCCGGCATCATGGCCGCCAAGCGGGTGGATCTGTTGATTCCGCTGTGCCATCAAATCACTCTCACCGGAGTGAAACTCACCCTGGAGCCCGACCCGGCGGCCAACGCCGTGGACATCACCGCCCGGGTCCGGACCAGCGGCCCCACCGGGGTGGAGATGGAAGCCCTCACCGCCGTATCGGTGGCCGCCCTGACCATCTATGACATGTGCAAGGCGGTGGATCGGGCCATGGTGCTGGGGGAGATCCGCCTGCTGGAGAAATCCGGCGGCCGCAGCGGCCACTACTGCCGCGATTCCTGAGGTGGCCATGGCATTGGTGGACTCCTTCGGCCGCAGCATCCAGTATCTGCGGGTTTCGGTCACCGAACGCTGCAATTTCCGTTGTCACTACTGCCGTCCCGCCCAGGGCGGCGCCCCGATACCCCGGGAGGAGCTGTTGTCCCTGGAAGAGCTGGCCCGCCTGTTGGACATCTTCGTCGGTCTGGGGGTGCGCCGGGTGCGCCTCACCGGGGGGGAGCCCCTGCTGCGCCGCAACCTGCTGCACCTGATCCGCAGCATCCGCCCCCTGGCCGGGCTGGAGGAGATTTCCCTGTCCACCAACGGCTATCTGCTGGGAGCCATGGCCCACGACCTGGCCGCTGCCGGAGTGGAACGGGTCAACAGCTCCCTGGATTCCCTGAACCCCGCCACTTTCGCCGACCTCACCCGGGGCGGGGATCTGGACCGGGTGCTGGCCGGTATCGATGGGGCCCTGGCGGCGGGGCTGCATCCGGTCAAGGTGAACATGGTGGTGATGGGCGGCATCAACGACCATGAAATCCCTGCCATGGTGGATTTCGCCTGGGAGCGGGGCGTGCGGCTGCGCTTCATCGAAACCATGCCGGTGGGAGAGGTCGGCGGTCGGGCGGTGCAGCGCTATGTGTCGGCCGGGGAAATCCTGGAGCGGATCCGCCAGCACCGGGGCGTGGCGTTGATCCCCGAGGATCATCCCAGTCTCACCGGTCCGGCCCGCCTGTTCCGGCTGGAGGGCAGCGAGGCCCGGGTGGGGATCATCTCGGCCATGTCCCGCCATTTCTGCAGCGACTGCAATCGCATGCGCCTCACGTCCCGGGGAGACATGGTCCTGTGCCTGGGCCGGGAGGATCGGGTGGATCTGCGCTGCGCCCTGCGGGCCGGGGCCGATGATGCCCAATTGGCCGATCTGATCCGCCGGGGCGTGGCGGCCAAACCCGAGGGACATGGCTTCCGCCCGCCCCGGCCGGAGGCGGAGTCATCAGGGGCGGCGGTGGGGCACCGCATGTCGGCCCTGGGTGGATGAATGCGGGTGCAACGGGCGTCGGAAGGAGAGGAACAATGATCCCGATCATGGGCTTCGCCGCTCCCAGCGGCACCGGCAAGACCACCCTGATGGAGGCAGTGATCGCGGAATTGACCGCCCGGGGGGTGCGGGTGGCGGCCCTCAAACATGGCCATCATCCGGTGGATCCGGACGTGCCGGGCAAGGATACCCACCGCTTCCGCCAGGCCGGGGCGGCCACCGTGCTGTTTGCCTGTCCGCAACGCTGGTTCATGGTCCGTGAGCTGGCCGACCAGGAGGAACCCACGGTGACGGAGCTGGCGGTCCATCTCCAGGGGCATGACCTGATCCTGGTGGAAGGCTACAAGAACGACGCCCATCCCAAGATCGCCCTGCACCGCCGGGCGGCGGGCAACCTGGATTGGCTGTGCGCCATGCACAACGTGGTGGCGGTGGCCACCGACGATCCCGGGCTGGCGGTGGGGGATGGGCGGCAGCGCCTGGATATCGGCCAGCCGGCGGTGGTGGCGGAGTTCATCGTTACCTGGCTGGGACTGGAGCAGGCGCCATGACGTACCGTGAAAGCCGCTGACGCGACTTTCACGGTACGAGGGTGGAGGGAGGCTTCCCCCATCCATCGAAGTTACCGTGGAAGCCGGGAACCGGCTTTCATCGGTGGAGGGTGGAGGGAGGCTTCCCCCATTCCTCTAAGGTTACTGAGATCGAGAGCAGGGGAAGCAGCCCCATGGAAAAGAAGAAAAAACCCGGTATCGGCAGCGGTTCCTCCTCCTTCATCCGCAGGATGGGCAAGGTCCTGTTCCGGTTTCTGCCCTATTGGTTATCCTTTGTGCTGGTGATCGGCGGCATGGCCGCCGAGCTGCTGGAGCCGCCCTGGGTGCAGATGCTGCACAATGCCGCCTTCGACACCTTCCAGCGCATCAAGCCCCGGGATTATGCGGGGGACGCCCCGGTGCGCATCATGGACGTGGACGATACCAGCCTGGAAAAGCTGGGCCAGTGGCCCTGGCCCCGTACCCTGGTGGCGGAGATGATCACCAGACTGCAAGATCTGGGTGCCGCCGCCATCGTCTTCGACGTGGTGTTCGCCGAGCCGGACCGCACCTCTCCCAGCCAGCTCGCCGGCCTGTGGCGGGACCAGCCCAAGGTTCAGGAGGTGTTGAAGACATTGCCGGATCATGACCAGGTATTGGCCCAGACCATGGCCCGGGGTGGTGTGGTCACCGGGTTCACCCTGACGTTGGAAAAAACCCACGACCGCAGGCCCCGGCAGGTGGGCAAGTTCATCACCGCCGGCGACGAGCCGCACCAGTTCATGCGCAACTTCCCCGGGGCGGTCACCACCCTGCCCCTGCTGGAGCAAGTGGCTGCCGGCAACGGGGCCTTTTCGTTCACCGCCGACCTGGACGGGGTGATCCGCAAGGTACCGGTGGTGATGCGGTCGGACCGGGACCTGTTTCCCACCCTGAGTTCCGAGGGCTTGCGGGTGGCCCAGGGGGCGCGCAATTTCCTCCTCAAATCCTCCGGCGCCAGCGGTGACGAACGGGCCGGGGGCCATACCGGTCTGGTATCCATGCGGGTGGGGAATATCACCATTCCCACCGATCCCGGTGGCGCCGTCTGGCTGCATTTCGCGCCCAGCAGCCGCGAGCGGTATGTGCCCATCTGGAAATTGATGGCCGGCGAGGTGGATCCGGCGCTGATCGCCGGCCATATCCTGTTCATCGGCCCCTCGGCCAAGGGCCTGATGGACTTGCGGTTTCAACCCCTGGGGGGGATCATTCCCGGGGTGGAAATCCACGCCCAGCTCACCGAGCAGCTCCTGCAGGGGACCTATCTGCAACGCCCCGACTGGAGCCGAGCCGCCACCCTGGGTTATCTGGTGATCATGTGGATGCTGTTGGTGCTGCTACTGTCGCGGTTCGGCGCCCTGTGGTCCGGGTTGGCCACCTTGGGGACGCTGCTGCTCACCTTCGGGTTGTCCTGGTATGCCTTCGCCGAACTGCGTCTGCTGTTCGATCCCCTGTTTCCGTCGCTGATGGTGATCGCCATCTTCCTGGCCTTTTCCATCCCCAAGCATCTGCAGTCGGAACAGCAGTCGGCCTGGATCCGCGACGCCTTTTCCAGTTACGTCTCTCCCAACCTGGTGAAGCATCTCATCGACCATCCGGAGTTGCTGACCCTGGGGGGTGAGCAGCGGGAATGCAGCTTCGTCATGACCGACCTGGCCGGGTTCACCTCCCTGATGGAGAAGTTCGATCCCAACGCCATGGTGGCCCTGCTCAACACCTATCTGGACGAGATGATCCAAGTCGCCTTCCGTCTGGATGGCACCCTGGACCGCATCGTCGGGGACGCGGTGGCCATCATCTTCTCGGCGCCCGTCAGCCAGGCGGATCATGCCGCCCGGGCGGTGCAGTGTGCCCGGGAAATGCAGAAATTTTCCTCGAAGTTCGCCCAGGAACAGCAGGCCCTGGGGATTCCTTTCGGCTACACCCGCATCGGCGTCAATACCGGCGTGGTGCTGGTGGGCAACTTTGGCGGCTCCACCATGCTGGATTACCGGGCGTTGGGCGACGCCATCAACACCGCCGCGCGCCTGGAGAGCGTCAACAAGCAGTTGGGCACCCGCATCTGCGTCAGCGGCAACACCGTGGCCCAATGTCAGAACTTCATCGGCCGCCCCGCCGGCACCCTGGTGTTGAAGGGCAAGGCCCAGGGACTGGATACCTACGAACTGCTGGACGAGGAGACTCTGGCAACGCCCCGGGTGCAGGATTACCTGCGCGCCTTCGAAAAAATGGCCGCCAACGATCCGCAAACCCGGGCAACCTTCGAGGCCCTGGTGGCCCAGTATCCGGACGACGGCCTGGCCCAGTTCCACCTCAAGCGCCTGCAGGAAGGTCAGGAGGGGGTGCGGGTGGTGCTGTCCTCCAAGTAGACGGAACTGCGTCCCAGGGTTGCTGGCGCCAAATCGGCTTGCCGTTTGCGGCGAATGACGCCATTTTCTCCGCATATCCTGCGTAGGAACCCATCATGTACATCTGGCAAGACGATCCTGGCCCCATTGCCCTGGGATAGTGTTCTGCGACAGGCTCACCTGATCCCCAAAAATGACTGTGCCCGGAATCCGAGGATCCCGGGCGCAGTGCCCAAGGGAGGACGGCCGGTTTACTGAACCGTGATTTCCACCCGCCGATTCTTGGGTTCGGCGACACCATCGGCGGTTTTGATCAGGGGGTTGCCCTCGCCGTGGGAGGTGGTTTCGATGGACTCCTTGGCTACGCCGATTTCCACCACCAGATCCCGGACGATGTTGGCCCGATCCAGGGCCAGCTTCCAGTTGACATCGTTGGAGCCGGCCCGGTCGGTATGGCCGACGATCTTGACATTGGGGGCGGTGCGCTTGACGATAACGCCCAGAATGTCGGGCAGTTGGGCCTTGGAGGCATCGGTCAGGGTGGTGCTGCCTTCCTTGAAATAGAAGATGAAGTTGACCGGAGCGGCCGGCTTGGCTTCCATCACCTTGCCGAAGACCGATTTGATTTCCTGGGAATCCATCTGGTAGGGCAGGGTGGGTTTGGCATCCTCGTTATCCATGCCCACGGCCTGTCCGGCCTTGGCCAGTTCCTGGGCACCGGCCTGGTTGCTGATCCGGACCTTGCCAGTGGTGCCGTCCTCGCTTTGGATCAACACCACGAAGCTCTTGGGCTTGGTATCGTCCCGCATCAGCTTGACCATGAAGTCGATCTGCTGGACGTTGGTGGTCAGGTCTTCGTCCAGCACGCGGTAGCCGAGGCCGCGCAAGTTGTTGGTGAATTCGTGGTAGTTGCCCTTGGCGACCTCGAACCCGCCGCCGATGCGACCGGTCAGGGTGATGATGGGAATCTTGGCCGGATCGTATTCGAACAGGACCGTCTTGAAATGGCATTCACCCCGGATGGAGTTGTTGATTTCCACCATGACGGCCCGGGGGGAAGGCATATCCAGGAGGTTGGCCAGTTTTTTGTTGAAATTGACCGCCTCGACCCGGGACTCTTCAAGGGGAGGTGGGGCATTCACGACGATGTCCTTGGATTCCAGGGCCCGCACCTCGGTTTCCAGACGGCTGCTGCCGCGGTTCCACCACAACATGGCCACCAGGAAGCCGGCGATCAGCAGCCAGAAGGCCAACAGCGCCCATTTGATGTTGCGGCTGGCGCTGTACTGGTAGAGTTCCAGAGCGGGATTGGCGGCGCGGGCATGGTCCAGTTGGCTCAGCACTTCGGGCAGGGAGGTGACCAGAATGCGGTTGTCCGGCAGGTCGAAGCGCTGGGGCTTGAGGATGTTGCACTTGACATCGAGGGTCTCGGCCAGCTTGCGCACCCAGTCCGCGGCCATGAGGGTATTGGCCAATTGGGAGGAATGGCCGGTACTCTTGCCGGTCAGGCTGGTGGAGCTGAAGGTCTTGTCATCCTCGCTCCCCTGCATGCCGGGTCCCCAGGTGGCCATGGTGGCATCGCCACCGGTGCCAAAGGTGAGGCCATCGCCGCTCCCCCCCCCACCCCCGCCCCCGCTGTCCTCGGCCAGCAGCCAGTTGAAATAGACGATCTCCTCCAGGCGAACCCGGCCGGTGGAGGCCATGCTGCGCAACTCCTCGGCGAGGGCCTCCGCCATGTTGTTGCCCTTTTCCGCCGGGTCGGAGGAGTGGGTCGAAATGCGGGTATTGGCGATGACCCGTCCCGCCTGTCCGAAGACGATGTCCACATGCCGGTCATGGTCGAACAGCACGGCCACGGTCTTCTTGCGCGGCGTGCGGGACAGCACATCGTAGAGCAGGGCGTTGAGGGGAAAGATCAGGTGATGGGAAAGATCGGCCTTGGCGTAATCCAGGAAGCTGGTGAAGGCCTCCCGGGGGACCGAGGTGAGGAAGATTTCGGTGAGGGTGGAGCCTCGTCGCTGTTTCCAATGGGTGATGATCTTGTCGTTCTGGCCGACTTCGCCCCTTTCCTGGAGCTGGCGATGGGCCATCAGCTCTGCATAGCGGGGCGGGGATTCCACCGCCATGAGGAAGGAGGGAGAGCCGCGAAAGTCGGCGATGACCCACTTGTTGCCCTTGACGTCGTCCAGATTGACCAGAGGTTCGCATGTCCTGCCCCGCAGCAGGAACCTTTGACCGTCCAGATTGACGATGATTTTGTCGAGAAGGGATTTTTTCATGTGTTGTGGCAATCCGGCGTCAGCAGATTCTGGGAGAACCCAGCGGACCCCGCGGAGGGTACGCTGGGTATTCTTCCAATCGATTGGGTTCCATGAGGCATGACACGATCAGCCGGGGCAGCGGCCCCTGCCCGGTTATTTCTCCACCTTGACCAGAAACTGGGTGCCCCGCACCCCGATAGTGCCGGTGGGGGTGTTGATTTTGACGGTTTCCGGGGACAATTTGGCGATGGTGCCGGAGACGAACTGCATGGTGCCCTTGGTGATGCGCGAGCCGAAGGAGAGCTTGTTCTGCTGGGGTTGGTAGACGAACTCGTCCACCACGAATTCGGTTTCCGGGCCGATGGAGACGCGGGTATTGTCGTTGAAGGTGATGCCCACGGAGCCGCCGGGACCGGTGGAGAACTGGTCGTTCATGAGGACCGGATCACCCAATTGCACCGGCACCGCCTTGCTTTCACGGGTCACCTTCGCGTCGCCATTCACCACCTTGACATGGCCGATGGCATCGGCGGCCTGGAGGTTCGGGCTCAGCCCAAACAGCAGGGCTGCGATCATGATGCTCCACCATTTCTTGTTCGACATGGCCGTATTCCCTTGCAATGGACCGGAAGGCCACCCCCCAGGGCGACCTGTGGCGAGTTGGGACGCGGGGAGGCTTGGTACTCCTCCCGGCCCCATGTTAGGGCCAGCCGGCCGGAAAATAAATGCAAAACTTTTGCCGAAGTGGGGGTCAGGGGACTTCGGAAGCGATTACGGTAGCCGAATCGGGGCATTTGTCTGCCCCACGACATCAAGGGGGCAAACGAAAGAAAAAGGGAGGGTCAGGCGGCGGAGCAGGTCTGGGTGTCCGGGATGGTGTTCGTCAGATCGTTGGCCTGGGGGATTTCGAAGGTGCTGGCAAAGGTATGGATGCCGTCCAGCAGGCGCACCCCCACCCCATCCCGGCTCAGCCGCACCACCTGGCAGGGCCACTCCCGGCGCTGGGGAGCGGGAGTCCCGGCCAGGGCCAAGGTGGCGGCCCGCCCCTCCAGCAGTCCCCACATGGGGCTGTTGATCCGCAGAAACGCCCCCTGCAGGCTCAGATCACAGGTCTGTCCCCACAACACGCGCTCGGCCGAGACTTTCAAAGTGACGTCCTGCCGTCGCTCGAAACGGGGCAGGATCCGCCGTTCGGAAGAGGACTGATGCGCCGCGCCATTGGATGCCGGCAAGTGATCGGCCATGAAAAACCCCCGCAGAAACTGATGGTGAAGCCCGCAAACCTGATGAGAACGTCGGTCCGAGGATGAACCTTGGGGAGGGATCATACCAGGATGGTCAAGTAGTGCAACAAAAAATTCTTGTCTGACACAATTGCCCTTATTTATCGCCACGGCTCGCCGCCGAACGGCCGGGAAGACCGGCTGGGGGTCAAGGCAGGGCGGAGAGGTTCAGGTTCGAGGTCTGGGCCGCGGTGCGCCGGAAGGCGGAAATGGCGGCGACCACCGCCTGGTGACCCCGGTCGGTGGCCAGATCCAGGGCGGTCTGATTGGCCTGGTCCTTCAGGGTGGGATCGGCGCCCAGGGCCAGCAGTTTTTCCACGATGGCGCGCTGGCCCCGATGGGCGGCCCAATGCAGGGGGGTGGCCCCGAAGCGGTCGCGGATATTCAGAGTGGCGCTGTCGGCCAGAAGTTCCACCACCGCCAGATGGCCCGCACGGGCGGCCCAATGCAGGGGACTGTCTCCCAGCTGGGCCGACGCACCGGGGGTGGCGCCCATCTTCAACAACAGGGTGACGGTATGCATCCGTCCGGCCCCGGCGGCCCAGTGCAGGGGTGTATGGCCATTGCGATTGGCGCTGTTGGGGTCGGCGTTGTGATCCAGCAGCAGGCGAACCAAGGGCCCATGGCCCTGGAACACCGCCAGATGGAGCGGAGTATCGCCCCGCTGGTTGGCGATTCCGGGCCGGGCGCCGGCCTGGAGTAGTGCCTGGGTGGCGTTCTGATGATCCATCCCCACCGCCCAGTGCAGGGGAGTTTCCCCCCAGCGGTTGGCGGCATCCACGGCCGCGCCCCGGTCCAGCAACAGTTGCATGACCGCGGGATAGCCCTGTTCCGCCGCCCAGTGCAGGGGGGTGTTGCCCTGCTGGTCCTCCAGGTTGACCTCCGCCCCCCGTTCCATCAACAGTTTGATGGCCGACTGGAAGCCGGTGCTGGCGGCCATATGCAGGGGCCCATGACCGTTGCGGTCCCGGGCATTGGGATCGGCGCCCCGCTCCAGGAGCAGGGTGACCAGGGGACCGTGACCGGCACCCACCGCCCGATGCAGGGCGGTGGTGGCCTTTTCGTCCCGGTTGTCCACGGGGGTGCCGGCCGTCAGCAGCCGGGCCACCGCTTCCTGGTCCCCCGCCGTGGCCAGATCATGTATCGATTCACCGCCGGCCGCCGGCCGTGGCGTCAGGATCAGACAGGCCGCCAGCAGCAGGGCGTGACCGCCGAGCCAGCGGTTGGGGTTGGTTGCCGGTTTCATGACGACTCCCTCCATGGAGCGATACGGGTGATGACGCCATCCTTGGCGTGTTCGGAACAGCCACCGAACGGGTCGCAAAATACGGGCCACGGAGGATTATGAAAAGGGAAATTCCTTGGTATGCGGCACAACGGGCACTCGGCCAGAATCGATCGGCTGAAACGACCGTGACAGTCGCGCAGCGACTGTCATCGGAAGAGGGCGGGGGAAGTTTATCCCCATCATTCGGTGATGCCCAGGAACCGCCGCAACTGTCCCATGGTTGCCATCAGGCGCAGGGCGCTGGTCTGGAGGTTGTAGCGCTCGGTGGTGAGCGCGACCTTGCCGGCGGTGAGTTCGGTCTTGGTGTTGAGCAGGTCCAGCAGGGTGCGCTTGCCGATCTCGAACTGTTTCTCGTAGGCCGCCAGCACCTTGGTGCTGATCTCGACCTGCCGCTCCAGAAAGACCAGCTTTTCCCGGGAAATGCGATGGCTTTCCCAGGCGGTTTCCACGGTTTCCCGGATGGTGCGGCGCATCTGCTCCAGGACCTCGGTCATCTGGTCCGCCCGCTTCAGGACCTCGGCCTTGCGAGCCTGATCGGACCCGCCCCGGAACAGGTTATAATCGCTCTTCAACAGTGCATAGGCGCTCTTGCCGTACCCCCGGCTGCCGCTCTGGTTGGCGTTGTTGGCGTAGTTGACTTCCAGCTTCAGGGTGGGGAGGAACGCAGCCTTGGTTCCCGCCAGGTCGGCCTGGGCGGCGGTCAGATCGAACTGGGCGGCGATGATGGCCGGATGGGAGGCCTGGGCCTCTTCCACTGCCTGGGGGAGGCTCTTGGGCAACTGGTCGTAGGCCACCTCGGGACCGGTCAATTCGGTGGGGGCGGCATGGCCCATCAACCGCAGGTAGCGGGCCTCGGCGGCCAGGCGCATGCCTTGGGTGGTCAGGAATTCCGAGGAAGCCAGGGCCAGCCGGGTTTCGGTCTGCTGCACGTCGGCTTCGTTGCCGGCGCCGCTCTGGAATTTGGCGCGGATCTTTTCCAGGGTCTCCTGATGCAAGGCGACCTTCTGTTGCAGCAGGCCTTCGAGTTCCCGCTGCTTCATGGTGTCGAGAAAAGTCTCCATGGCGGTCTGGGCCACGGTTTCCGCGGTGCGGTCGTAGCCGGAACGGGCCGACTCGAAGGCCGCCTTGGCCCGATCCACCTGGGAGGCCACCGCGCCGCCGTCGAACAGCATCTGGCTGGCGGTGAGGCTGGATGCCCCATGCTTCATGGTTCGGGAACCCTCGCTGGCCGCGCGGGTGGTGGAGTTGTCGCTCCACTCGGGACCATAGGCGCCGGACGCATCCACCGTGGGCAGGTAGCCGGCCCGGGATTGGCGGATGGTCTGCTCCACGGCGGCGCGGTTTTCCGCCGCCGCCCGGGCTTCGGGATTGGTTCGCACCGCGGTGGTGACCGCATCCACCAGGGTTTCCGAGTGAGCTGCTTCGGGATGAAGGAGGGCAACCAGGGGGAGCATCAGCAGAGCGATGATGCCAGACGAGCCGCGCATCAGAACACCTTTTTATCGATAGGAACCGACCAAGCCATCATCCGCTGTTCCAATGGGTTCATTAAAACCGTTTTCGCCAGTTTGCTCAATCTGTATCGGTTCGGCGACACCAGATCATGAGGGATCCAGGGCCGGACCCACGTTGATGATCCGACGGATTTCGTCGGTCTTGAAGCCCAGGGCCATGGGCCGCTGGCAGCCGGGCAGCAGGACCACGTCGTACAGCTCCTCCACCAGTCCCTCGATACGCAAGAAATGGACCGCATCGCCGCTGCCCAGGTCGATTACCTGGATGCCGCAGCGGGCGGTGGCGTTCTTGTCCGCCAGGAGGCCATCCAGGGGCAGACCGCTGAAGGTACGGTTTTGGCGGGACTTGGACAACCCCACCGCCGCAAAATGGTCGTGAAAGCTCAAGCCCCGCAGATAGCCGGGGCAGAAGGTGACCGGCTCGAAGCGTCCGCGTTGGAGATCCGCATAGCCGAAATGGCCGGTGCCCGAGTTCAGCAGCCAGAGACGGTCGGCGTGGACACGCGGTGAGTGGGGCATGGCCAAGCCGTCCAGCACCGGGCCGTTTTCCACCAGGTCGAGGAGCAGGCCGCCATCGGCGCGGCGGTCCCGCCAGCCGTCGGCCACGTCGCTGGCGCCCAGGCAGGTCAGATAGCGGGGCTGGCCGTCCACCAGGGCCAGACCGTTGAGGTGGCAGCGGTCCTCCGCCGCCAGCCGGGAGATGAACGGCGGGGTCCAGACGGGCCGGAAGCTGTAGCGCACGTCGGGCGCTGCCAGGCAACTGAACAGGGTGTTGACGAACAGCACCCGCCCCTGACCATCCACGGCGATGTCGTGGATGTCCAGATCCCCCGTGGTGAAGGCCAGCCGGGGCACATAGAGTCGATCGTGACCCTGGTGCCACTGGCCGGTGTCCAGGATGTTCTCGAAGCGCCATAGCTGGTACAGGGTACTCATGTAGAGGCTCTGGTCCACGGCGCAGAGCCCCATGCAGCGGTTGAAGGTCCGCTCGAATACCGCCAGGCTGCCCTCCGGCCCCAGCCCGACCAGAAAGAGCTTGCCGGTCTGGTAGGTGGTGAAGGCGAAAGCCACCCCCTGCTCCGCCATCCAGGAGGTGAGCTGTCGGGAGGCGGTGATGTCCACCTGGGCGGCGGGGCCGGAAGGGGAGTTGCTGGTCATGGGTGGTCCTGGTGGGATCGCTGCTCCCGTTCAGATGGCCGGGGGGGTGATGTCGGTATCCACCAGCAGGACCCCCAAGGGCATCGAGCTGTTGTAGTAGAGGGTATAGTCTTCACCATCCAGCGTGGTGGTGCCGTTGACGTTGGTGGTGACGGAGCTGGCGTACCCGGCCATGGGGATGGAGATGTTGGAGGCGATGGCCCAGTTGGTGTCCGTGAAGGTCACCGCGTCTCCAGCGCCGCCCTTGACGATCATCCAGTTGTGGTCGCTGACATCCAGCAGGTCCTGGATACCGAGCGACAGCGAATCGTTGCCCGCTGCAGCGTTGAGATCGATGATCTCGATGCCGGAGAGGGTGGCATGGTTGGAGCCGAGGGTCAGGGTATCGCCATTGCCCTGGAATTTCAGGGTGTCGATGCCGGAATCGCCCTCCAGGCGCAGGTCATGGGAGGCGCTGCCCAGATCAATGCCGTCGTAGAACAGGATGTCGTCCCCGGCCCCGCCCTTGAGAGAATCCGCCCCGGAACCGCCGTCGAGAATGTCGTTGCCCAGCCCGCCGAGGAGGATATCGCTGCCGGAGCTGCCGGTGAGGCTGTCGTTGCCCGTTCCCCCCATGCTGGTGACCTGGTTGCGCAGATCGTTGCCGTAGAGGGTATAGGCGGCGCCGCTGTTGTAATCGCCGTCCATGTCGGCCAGCTTGGCGCCGACGATCAGGTCGTCGAACCCGTCGCCGTTGAGGTCGCCGGCGCTGCTGACGGCGGAGCCCAGCATGTCCACGCCATCGTCGGTGTAGATCCGGAAGCCGTCGCTGCCGCTTCCGGCATCCAGATCGGTCAGGTTGATGGAGGTGCTGAAGCTGCTCTTGCCATAGATCAGGTAGGCCATGCCGGTGCTGGTGGTGGCGCCGTAGGCCATGCCGGGGGCGCCCACCAGGATGTCGTCGAACCCGTCGCCGTCGAAGTCCCCGGCGCCGCTGACCGACCACCCGGCCAGATCGTTGTTGGCGACGGAGCTGGCCTGGATCAGGAATCCGCTGGCGCCACCGCCGGAGGCCAGGGTGGAGAGATAGAAGCTGACCCCCATGCTGGTGGTGGAGCCGAACACCACATGGGCTTCGCCGGGGGTGTAGCTGGCACTGCCCCCCGGTCCGAAGGGAGTGCCGATGATGAAATCGTCCAGACCGTCGCCGTTGACATCCCCCAGGGCGCCCACCGAGGTGCCGGACATGTCGCCGTCGGTGGGACCGTACAGGGCGGTGCCGGTGAGGGCGATCAGATTGGTGACCTGGATCAGGGCATTGCTGGTGAAGCTGGAAGCGCCATAGATCACATAGGCTTCTCCCGAGTCGCTGGTCCCGTTGTTCAAACCGTCCCCATAGCGGGCGCCGATGATCAGGTCGTCGAACCCGTCGCCGTTGATGTCCCCGGCGGCGGACACCGCATCGCCGAACCGGTCGCCGGACTCTCCGGCGATGATGAAGCCGTCGATCCCGTTGAGGTTGGTCGCATCGGCGGAGAAGGTGGGTGAAAAACTGCCGCTCTTGCCGAACAGCACATAGGCCCGTTCCATGCCACTGACTTCCGGACCGCCGATGATCAGATCGTCGAAGCCGTCGCCATTGACATCTCCGGCGCCGCTTACGGATTTGCCCAGAGCCAGACCGGTGGTTTCCCCGGTGAGGCGAAAGCCCAGGGATCCGTCGCCACCGCTCAAGGAACTGAGGTCGAAGGTGGCGGAGAAGCCGCTGCTCTTGCCGAAGATCAGGTAGGCGGCCCCGGTGCCGTTCGTTGGCGCTCCCACCAGGATGTCGTCATAGCCGTCGCCGTTGACATCGCCGGCGCCGCTGACCGAATGGCCGGCCATGCCACTGGCCACTTCCCCCTGGATTTGGAAGCCGTTGCTGCCGTTCAGGGCGCTGCTGGTCAGATCCAGGGCCACGCCCAGGCCGGCACTGCTGCCGAACAGCACATAGGCGGCTCCCTCGTTGGTGCTGGTGTTGGTGGAGTCCACATCCCACTTGGGGGCGCCGACGATGACATCGTCGAACCCGTCGCCATTGATGTCGCCCAGGGAGGAGACGGAGGTTCCGGCATTGTCGTAGGTGGTGGTGCCGGCCAATTCGGTACCCCGACCATGGCGCAGGGCGGCGGGTTCGACCAGATAGGCGCTCACGGTGGAACCGCTGATGGAGGTCAGGATATCCGTATCCACCTGCAGGATGATGTTGAGAAACTGATACTGATCATAGGCATTGTCGCCGATGGCGAACTTGCCCCGATAGGACCAGGAGCCGCTGGCGCTGACGCAATCGCTGGCGTCGCCATCGATGCGCAGGGTGTTCTCCGGCCCGGTCATGTGGAGGATATCCAGGGGAGCCAGAGTGAGCGTGTAGGCGCCACTGCCGGCCACCAGGTCCACCACCTCGAAATTGTTGAAGCTGTTGTAGCTGTTGAGGTTGGTCAGGTTGAGGTAACCGGAGGAGCTGGTGGTGACCGGACGCAGAGTGTCGGAGCCGGCGCCGCCGTCGAAGGAGATGTTGTAGGAACCGTTGTAATAGATGATGTCGTTACCGGCGCCACCCTCGACATGGTCCATTTCGGTGCCGCTGTCGAGGGTGTCGTCGCCGGCGCCGCCCATCAGGATTTCATCCCAGGAACTGCCGGTGAGGGTATCGTTACCGATGGTGCCCTGCAGGCCCACCCGGTCCTGCCGGTCCCCGCCGTAGATCACATAGACTTCTCCGGCGTCGGTCAGGCTGTTGGGATCGCCCCCCACGGCGCTCACCAGAAGATCGTCGTAGCCATCGCCGTTGAGGTCCCCGGCCCCGGCCACGGTATGGCCGGTCTTGTCGCTGGCGTCCGTACCCTGAATGATGAACCCTTCCACGCCGTCCAGGGACGAAAGGGACAGTGAGCTGCCCCGTTCGAGCGTGTCGATACCATAGATCAGATAAGCGGCGCCGGTCTGGCTGGTGCCGTCCGCCCCGGGGGCATACTTGGAACCGATGATCACATCGTCGTAGCCGTCGCCGTTGACATCCCCGGCCCCGTTCACCGACCCCCCCAGCCAGGCCCCGGTGCTGGCGCCGGTGATGGCGAAACCGGCGGTACCATTCATGAGACTGGTCACGCTCGTGGAGGTGATGCCGATGTTGCTGCCGCCATAGATCACATAGATCGCGCCGGTATTGGAGGACTGTCCCGGCGCGCCGATGATCAGGTCGTCGTAGCCGTCGTCGTTGATGTCCCCGGCTCCGGAGACCGACCACCCGAAGTTGTCGCCGGCGTTGGCGCCCTGCAGGGCGAAGCCGATGCTGCCGTTCAGGCTGGATAGCGAGACGGCAGTGGTGGCATCCAGCAGGGTGAGGCTGCTGCCGCCATAGATCACATAGACCGCGCCGGTGCCGGAGTTGGCCGAGTAGGCGCCGATGATGAAATCGTCGTAGCCGTCGCCGTTGATATCGCCGGCGGTATCGAGCGCTGTGCCGGCCAGCTCGTCGTTGCTGCCGACGAACTTGCGGGCCGAAACGCCGGAAACGCCGGCAGAGCCGAGCTGGGACAGGGTCATGCTGTCTTCCAGCGCGGAAGTCCCGAACACGACGAACACGCTGCCGTCGGGCAGGGAGTTGCTGTCCTGGTCGAAGCCGGTGGCGCTCACCAGCAGATCGCCGTAGCCGTCGCCGTTGAGGTCGCCGGCGCCGGCCACTCCGCGGCCGGTAACGGAATAAGAGGAGTTGCCGTAGACGATGAAGCCTTTGTCTCCGCTCAGGGACGAAAGATCCAGCGAGGAGGAAAAGCCGCTGGTGGAGCCGAACACCACATAGGTAGTTCCGTCGGCATAATAGGGTGCGCCGAGGATCAGATCGGTGATGCCGTCGCCGTTGACATCGCCGGCCGCGCTGGCGGAAAAGCCCGCCAGGCCGTTGTCGCAGCTGCCCTGCAGTACGAACCCGTTGCTGCCGTTCAGGGCGCTGAGGTCAATGTTGGCGCCGAGCCCGGCGGTGGCGCCGAACACCACATAGACCGCCCCCCGGTCGGTGCCGCCGGCGTCGTTGACGGGGGCGGTGACCAGCAGATCGCCGATGCCGTCGCCGTTGAGATCCCCGGCGCTGCCGATCACCTTGCCGGTGAAGTCACTGGCTGTGCCGCCGTTGAGGGTCAGGCCGAAGGTGCCGTCGAGATCGGCGGGCTGACCGTCGAAGAGGCCGGTCTGGACGATGACGCTTTGTACCAGGAGTTCGGCTTGGCCATGGGTGTATTGGGTGTAGGTGATGCCGTCCAGAGTGATGGAACCGTCGTTGATCCAGCTTTCCGTCCCGGTCACCTGGTCGGCCGCGGTGCCCTTGATGAGCAGTCGGTTGGTGCTGTCCGAGAGCAGGGTGACGCCGCGGGAGGTGATGTCCAGGGTATGGCCGTTGCCGCCCAGGTCGATGATTTCGAAGTTGGTCACATCCGTGCCGGCGACGTTCTCCAGCATCAGGTTGGCGCCCGCTCCGGTCAGGCGCACGGTGTCGGTGCCGCTGCCGCCGTCCAGGACGAAGACACGGGTGGCCAGGGAGGTGACGAAGCTGCCGATGGGTTGGAACAGGATGGTGTCGTTGCCGGCGCCACCCCGCACCGTCATGGCCCCGGCGTTGGCGTTCAGAGTGTCGTTGCCGGTCCCGCCGATCAGGATGTCGGAATAGTTCGTGGAGGTAGCGCTGCCGCCGGAGTGGGTGGTCTTGTTGCGCCAGTCGTCGCCGAAGATCACATAGGCGGCCCCGGCGTCGGTGAAGGAGCCCGCGCTGGCCCCCGGGGCGCCCACGATCAGGTCGTCGTAACCATCGCCGTCGAGATCCCCCGCCGCGCTGACGCTCACCCCGGCGTTGGTGCCGCTGCCGCTGCCCTGGAGGACGAACCCCAGGCTGGTGTCGTTGCTATCCAGGGCGGACAGGTTGAAGCTGCTCATGTAGGAAAAGATCGGATTGCCGAAGACCACATAGGTCTTGCCGGCCCCGTCGGGATTGGGCACGCTGGAGCCGCTCTCCAGGTGGGCCTGGGGGGCGCCGATGAGCAGATCGTCGAAGCCGTCGCCGTCGAGGTCCCCGGCGGCGCTGACCGAATAGCCGGACCAGTCGTTGGCGCTTCCGTTGCTGAGGGTAATGGTGTGGGTGAGGTCGTTGCTGCCACCCAGGGTATAGGTGCCGAAGGTGGAGGTGTCGGAGCGCCCCAGCACCAGGTAGCTGGTGCCCCGATAGCTGTCGCCAGCGATACCCCAGGTGCTGATGACGATGTCGTCGTAGCCGTCGCCGTTGACATCGCCGACGAAGGCGGCATCCTGGCCGACGCTGGCGTCTTGGGTGACGCCCTTGAAGATCCAGCCGTCTGTTTCGGTGGACATTTGTGTCAGATAGACGGTGGCATCGGCATCATGGACCCAGCGACCCAGCACCAGATAGGCCTTGCCGGCCTCGCTGGTGGTGATGCCGGAGGTGATGTACTCGGCCCCGTCGGCGGTGATCAGGCCGTCCTGGTAGCCGTCGCCGTTGAAGTCCCCGCCGCCGGCTACGGCGTTGCCGACGAAGTCATAGCTGGCCTCGCCGGTGAACTTGAAGCCGTTGGTGCCATCAAGGGACGACACGGCGAGGGTGGCGGAGAAGACATCGTCACCCCAGACCAGGAAGGCGGCCCCCGAATCGATGCTGCCGTCCACTCCACTGGCGCCGATGAGGATTTCGTCGAAACCGTCGCCGTTCACGTCGGAGGCCCCGGCCAGAGACTCGCCGAAGCGGTCGCCGGCGGCGTTGCCGCGGATCTCGAAGCCGTTGGATCCGGTGAGGGAAGTGACGTTGACTTGGCTGGAGAACGAGGCTCCGCCGAAGATCACATAGGCGCTGCCCGACCCGGCGGACAGCCCGAGACCATTGCCGTTGCCGGTGGCGCCGGGATCGCCGACCACGATGTCGGCGTAGCCGTCGCCGTTGATATCGCCGGCCGCGGCCACCGCGTAGCCCAGCAGGTCGTTGTAGGGGCCGCCCACCACCGCGAAGCCGTTGCTGCCGTTCAGGGCGGTGAGGTTCAGGCCGCTGCCGAAGCCGCTGGCGGTGCCGAACACCACATAGGCGACGCCGGAGACGCTGTTGGGGCCGCTGTTGCTCGCATAGGGGGCGCCGATGAGCAGATCGTCGTAACCGTCGCCGTTGACATCCCCGGCCTGGGCCACCTCCCACGCGATCCGGGCATTGGTTTCGCTGCCGGACAGCGTCACCGCGCTGCCGGACAGGGTGGGGTAGCTGTACAGCGTGCCCGGGGAGGAGCTGCCCGAGCTGGAGGTGCCCCCCGAGGTGCCGCCGGAAGTTCCTCCCGAGGTGTCGCCGGAGCTGCTGCCCGAAGCATCGTTGGTGCCGTCCGAACCCGATGTGTTGTCGGTGTCGTTATCGATCACCGGGATATAGATGATGGGATACGGGCCGGTGTCGACGGTCACCGTCGGCGAGTAGTTGGCGTTATAGGTCGAGGTGTAGTTCGAATAGGTCGAGGTATAGTCCGAAAACCCGCCGTAATCCTGGGTGAAGTTCGTGGTGGACAGGCTGTTGGTATTGGTGAAGCTCGAAAAGGAGCCGAAGCCGCTGTCGAAGGGGCTGTAGGTGGAACCGGTCCCCGTGGTACTGCTTCCCAGGTTGCCACCCACGGACGAGCCGCCCAAGTCGCCCCCAAAGGAGGGGCCATCGCCGCCGAAGGACGGACCGTCGCCCCCAAAGGAGGGGCCATCGCCGCCGAAGGACGGACCATCACCCGTCGTGGCACCCAGGCCCGTGTCGCCCGTGCCTGGTCCGGCGGGGCCATCGCCGCCGCCGAATTCCGGCGCCCCGGCCTCGGCCCCCCCCTGTTCCGTGCCGCCAAAATCGGGATCGCCCGTGTCACCGCCCCGTCCGGGGCCGCCTTCCCCTTCATCGCCGAACGACGGGCCGTCTTCCTTGCCCTTGGCATCGGCGCCTTCTTCGCCTTCTTTGGGCCCACCTTCTTCGTCGGGGGGGGCTTCTTCATCCGGGGGGGCGTCTTCGCCCCCTTCCCCTTCCCCTTCCCCTTCCCCTTCCCCTTCCCCGGGAGGGCCTTCGCCGCCTTCCTCGCCCGACTTGCCTTCACCGCCGGGACCGTCCTCGCCGTCCTGACCGCCCTCGCCCTGGTCCCGGCCGCCGCCTTCACCCTCGACGCCCCTGGTTTCCTGCTGGGCCTGTTCGGCCTTTTCCTCGATGGCCTTCTGCTCCTGCTGTTCCTTCTGCTCGAACACCTGGTCGGAGAGCTGGGACTCGAAGCGGTTGATCAGGTTGGCCGGCGCCTGGAAGGCCGGTTTGGGCGGACCGCCGGTGAAGGAGACGCCGGTGGCCATGCCCGGGGTATCCAGGATGACGGTCCCCTGGCCCTGGGCGTCGCCGATGGCCAGAATGCCCGACTTGTGGACCACGTTGGTCTCGCCGGTGGGGGTCACCTCGCCGTCCAGTTCCGACCCGCGGATGCCGATGGAGGCCACCGGGGTCTTGATGAGCGAATGCTGCCCGGACTTGGACAGCAGGGCCAGCTTGCCGCTGGCATAGCGGAAGATCCCCTGCAGCACCGTGGCCCCGAACCGGCCGGCGGAAGCGGCCGGGTCGTAGACGTACTCGGAGAGGATGCCCCGCGCCCCTTCGCCTAGCTGGAACAGGGTGCCGTCGTTGAGGGTCAGCTTCAGCAGGGCGCCGTCACCGGTCTTGAGGACATCCCCCAGTCGCACCGGGTCGCCCTTCTGCAGGATGCGGGTGGTGCCGTTGGGATCCCGGGCGAAGGCCCGCCCCACCAGACGGTCCACGATGCCGATGGCCACCGTGGGTTGCGGTCCGCCCGGCCAGAAATCGTTGCCGGCCACCTGCACGGCCGGCTGGGGATCCGGCAACAGCAGGGCCTGGACCGTCTCCGGGGTGAGCAGGGCGTCGTTGGCCAACCGCAGCAGGGGCGGGGAATCGCCGCTGAAATAGCCCTCCACCACCACCCGGTCACCGGCCGGATTGGTCACCACCAGGTCTTCGCCGACCCGCTGGTAGTCGCCCTCCAACAGATAGGAGCCGTCGGGCAGGGTCACCCGGCCGTTCACTTCGGTGAGGCGGATGCCGCTGGCGACCCGGGGGGATCCGGACGAAGAGGGCAAAGGCGAATGCAATGTGGGAAGAGCCATGGCCGGAACACCTCGCTGAAAGGGACACGAACGCTGTTCGGGGGCCGGACCCGTCAGGGGCTGGCATTATATTCGGATGATATTCCTCTAGCAGGAATCGGTCACAGTATTATGACAAAAAATGGCCCCTTGTGGCTTCGGAGCCGGGACAGGTCGTTGGACAATGCATCTGCACGATCCGTTCCACCGTGAGACTGTTCATTCATCCTGGGAATGTGAGAATTACCGTGGAGGCCGGAAATCGGCTTTCATCGGTGGAGGGTGGAGGGAGGCTTCCCCCATCCATCAAGGTTATTGCCGAGACGAGCTTATCAAAGCATCAGGAGGCTGAAAAGCAGTCCCGATGGACCAACGTCGCTTCAGGAGGAAGGTTCCCCTGGGAGTTTTGGTCTTGATTGGCCATCTCAATATTGAGATAATGACCCCATGCCATGGCGCATCGAATATTTGCATGAATCCATCCAGGACGAAATCGAGTCCTGGCTGGAAGACATGCAGGCCAGATTGTTCCGGATCATCGAGCTGATCCAGGAATTCGGATTGGAGCGGATCCATGAGCCCTACGTCAAGCACCTGCAAGACAAATTGTGGGAAATGCGGGTCAAGGGGCGTGATGGAATCGCCCGCGCCATCTATGTCACGGCGCAGGGGAAACGGCTCGTCATCGTCCATGCTTTCCGGAAGAAAACCCAAAAGGCGCCTCGCCGGGTGATCAACCTGGCCTTGTTGCGAGCAAGGGAGATCGACGCATGACCATTCCTTTCGAAGAGAGCCGGAACAAGTGGTTCCAGAACCCGCACTTCGTCAAGGAGTACGAGGCGCTCGAACCGGAGTTCCGGCTGGCCAGGGAATTGATCCAGGCGCGTGTCCACGCCGGGTTGACCCAACAGGAAGTCGCGGAACGCATGGGTACCAGTCAGTCCACCGTAGCCCGTTTGGAAAGAGGGCATAAACCCTCTCTCAACAGCCTGGAGCGGTACGCGGCGGCCGTGGGGAGCAAGGTGGAGATTTGCCTGGTTCCCCTTTCAATGGCTTTGCCAGATCTTTCTGGCACGAGGGAGTGAATTTTACCATTGCACGATCCGTTCCACGCGTTGCACGATCCGTTCCACGCGCGGAACTGTTCATTCGACGGGGTCATGGATTTCCGCCGGTTTTTCGACCAGCTCGCGGATCGCCTGCAGCAGGCGCTGCTTGCGGATCGGCTTGATCAGGTACAGATCGCAACCGGCAGCGCGGCTTTTTTCTTCCTCGCCCTCCAGGGCATGGGCGGTGAGAGAGGCGATGGGCAGCCGGGGCCGGCCCTCCTGGAGTTCGCGCTGGCGAATCAGTCCGGTGGCGGTGTAACCGTCCATGATGGGCATCTGCACGTCCATGAATACCAGATCGAATGGCTCCCGGTCAGTCCGTTGCACCGCTTCCGCCCCGTTGACGGCAATCTCCAGATGGTGAGGGGTGCTTTTCAGGAAGGTGTGAATCAGGATCTGGTTGTCCTCGGAGTCCTCCACCAGCAGGATCCGCAGCGGGGCGGTTCCTGCGGGCCGGGCGGTGGCCAGGGGGATCGGGCAGGGCGGATCGGCCGGCCGCAGGGGCAGCTCCACATGGAACAGGCTGCCCTGGTGGAGGATGCTCTCGACGCCGATGCTGCCGCCCATCAACTCCACCAGCCTGCGGGACAGAAACAGCCCCAGCCCCGTGCCACCATAGCGCCGGGTGATGCCCGGGTTGCCCTGGGTGAACATGCCGAACAGAATCTTCTGTTGCTCGGCAGCGATGCCGATGCCGCTGTCCCGGACCGACAGCCGCCAGATCTGTGATTGGTCCCGGGGTACCAGGGCCCTCAGGGCGATGCCGCCCTGTTCGGTGAACTTCACGGCGTTGCCCAGCAGATTGAACAGCACCTGGGCCAGTCGCGCCTGGTCGCCGATCAGCCACTGTGGCAGGGCGGGATCCACCTTCCAGTCCAGGGTCAGGCCCTTGTCGGCGACCAGGCCACCCATCAGATCGACCATGTCGCCCAGCAGTTCCCGGGGGTTCAGGGGTTCGGCCTGCACCCGCATCTCCCCCGCCTCGATCCGGGACAGGTCCAGGAACTGACCGATCAGCTCCAGCAGGCTGCTGCCGGCCTTCTGCAGCCGGCGGACGCAGTCGCGCTGCTGGGCGTCCAGGGCGGACTCCATCAGCACGTCGCTCATGCCGATCACCACGTTCATCGGGGTGCGGATCTCGTGACTCATGGCGGCCAGAAAGTCGCTCTTGGCCCGGCTGGCCGTGTCCGCGGCCAACTTGGCCTGGATCAGGTCCGCTTCGGTCCGTTTGCTGGCGGTCACATCCCGCAACATGAAGATCAGCCACGACACCGTGTTCTGGGCATCCTTGACCGGATGCAGGGTCCAGTCCCAGTAGGTGATGCCCCATTCCGGATGGTCGGGAAACTCGAACGGCTTGGCGAAGATGGTGAACGGCTCCCCGCTGGCCACCACCCGGTTGAAGATGGCCTCGTTCTCGGGGTTGGGAAACAGGGCGAAATGGTTCTGGCCGGGGAAGAAATCCGGGGAACATCCGCAGGCTTCGGCATAGGACCGGTTGACCCGAATGAAGCAGAACTGCTGGTCCAGGAAGGCGATGGCCAGATGGGGGGTGTTGAAGAGCTGTTCCAGGAGGGCGTTGGAATGGCGCAGGGCGTCGTGCTGTGGGGCTGGCGGGTCCTCGATTACCCGCGCAATGCAGGCCACCCCCAACACTTGGCCATCCTTCAGCAATGGTTTCAAGAAGGCATCCTGCCGGCGGCCGGGGGTCAGCCCTGCTGCGACGAAGGCGGTGGCCGTGCCACTGGCCAGGGTCCGGGCCAGGGCGACCTGGTAATCGGCATGACACCCGGGATCCAGCCAGCGCGTCAGGGGCGTGCCGAGCATCGCCTCTCGGGTGACGCCGGACGCTGGATGGTTGATGAACACCAGATTGCCTTGCGGATCCAGTTCGAAAATGTCATCCGGGCAACTCTCCAACAGGAGCGGTAGGTGGTTCTCGGATGCGGCCATCCACTTTTATCCTTCCAGTATTCGTGGAAAACAAAACGATTACAGATATATCTCTATTTATCAGGATCAACGCAAAGATAGAGAAGGCCAGCCCTCCATCGGCAATAAAAACAGAGGTTATCGAATAGCGTTATCCGTAATAGCTCTCGGATGCTTCCGGAGACGACCATAATAATATTGGAGAGGCTCGAAGGGAAACGATCGAATTCTGACAATATGAATTTGAATGTATAGAAAACTTTTATCGATAAAAATTTAGAATAAAAGTTTAACCGCCGGCGGGAGGGACATACCGCACCCCCCCCTCCCTCAAATGCCGCCTCCCCAGACGCACAG
>PEAP01000105.1 GCA_002753665.1 Magnetococcales bacterium DC0425bin3 | reverse complement strand
ATCTGGGGAGATGGGGTTTGACGCGGTCCATCTCAACGTCCACAAGACCTTCGCCACGCCCCATGGCGGCGGCGGTCCCGGGGCCGGGCCGGTGGTGGTTGGGGAGCGCCTGGAACCGTTCCTGCCCGTGCCCCTGGTGGCTGCGGGGGAGGGGGGCTTCCGGCTGTTGGAAAAGGCCGATCGGCTCCTGACCATGGGGCGCCTCAACGCCTTCATGGGCAACGTGGGCATCCTGTTGCGGGCCTATGCCTACCTGCGCATGACCGGTCCCCAGGGCCTGCGGCGGGTGGCCGGCTACGCCACCCTCAACGCCAACTACCTGATGGCCCGCCTGCGGGAGGCGGGGTTCGAGGTGGCCTTTCCCCGGCGGCGGGCCACCCATGAGTTCATCCTCACCCTGCGGCGCGAGGCCAAGGAGTTCGGGGTCACCGCCCTGGACTTCGCCAAGCGGCTGCTGGATTATGGTTTCTACGCACCGACCATTTACTTTCCATTGCTGGTTCCGGAATGTATGCTCATTGAGCCGACCGAGACCGAATCCCGGCAGGAGCTGGACCGTTTCATCGACGCCCTGGTGCAAATCCGCACCGAGGCTCGCACCGATCCGGGTCGGGTCAAGAACGCCCCTCATGTCACGCCGGTGCGGCGCCTGGACGAAACCACCGCCGCCCGCAAGCCGGACCTGGTCTGGAAACCGAATACCCAACCATCCCATCATCAATTCACCTATCGCGAATCAGGAGTGTAACAGTCATGAGCCGAATCGCCCATGTGCATGCGCGGGAGATCCTGGACTCCCGGGGTAACCCCACCGTCGAAGTGGATGTCTACACCGAGGACGACGCCTTCGGGCGCGCCGCGGTGCCCTCCGGTGCCTCCACCGGCACCCGGGAGGCGGTGGAACTGCGGGACGGAGACAAGAAGCGTTACCTCGGGAAGGGGGTCACCAAGGCCGTCAATGCCGTCAACACCGAAATCGTCAAGGCCGTCACCGGCATGGACGCCTTCGATCAGGCCGCCATCGACGTCAAGATGATCGACCTGGACGGCACCGACACCAAATCCCGCTTGGGTGCCAACGCGATTCTGGGCGTGTCCCTGGCCGTGGCCAAGGCGGCGGCGGAAGAATCCAGTCAGCCCCTCTACCGGTATCTGGGCGGCACCAACGCCAAGATGCTCCCGGTGCCCATGATGAACATCATCAACGGCGGCAGTCACGCCGACAACAACGTGGACATCCAGGAGTTCATGATCATGCCCGTGAGCGCCAAGAGCGCGGCCGACGCGGTGCGCATGGGCGCCGAGGTGTTCCACAACCTCAAGAAGGTCCTCCAGGGCAAGGGACTCAACACCGGCGTGGGTGACGAAGGCGGCTTCGCCCCCAACCTGCGCAGCAACGAAGAGGCCCTGCAGGTGATCATGGAAGCCATCGACAAGGCCGGTTACAAGGCCGGTCGCGATGGCGACATCGTCCTGGCCCTGGACTGCGCCTCTTCCGAATTCTACAAGAAGGAAGAGAACGTCTACGACTTGGCCGGCGAGGGTCGCAAGCTGAACATCGACCAGCTGGTCGATTTCTACAAGGGCCTGTGCGACCGCTACCCCATCATCTCCATCGAAGACGGCTGCGACGAGTCCGACTGGGCCGGCTGGGCCAAGCTCACCAAAGTCCTGGGTGACCGGGTGCAATTGGTGGGTGACGACCTGTTCGTCACCAATTCCCGGATTCTGGCCGAAGGCATCAGCAAGGGCATCGCCAACTCGATCCTGGTGAAGGTCAACCAGATCGGCACCCTGACCGAGACCCTGGAAGCGGTGCAGATGGCCCACCGGGCCGGCTACACCACCGTCATCAGCCACCGCTCCGGCGAAACCGAAGACGCCACCATCGCCGACATCGCCGTGGCCACCAACGCCGGACAGATCAAGACCGGCTCCCTGAGCCGTTCCGATCGGATCGCCAAGTACAACCAGCTCATCCGTATCGAGGAGGATCTGGGTGGCGTGGCCACCTACCCCGGCATGGGCGCCTTCTACAATTTGAAGTAAGTCCGTTTCTCGCCGGGAAGGTCGCTTCGCGACTTTCCCGGTGGAGGGAATTGGCCCGCCCTCGGGGGCGGGCTTTTTTTCCAGATAATACACAGTAAAAATTTGATATTTATTTTGCAAAATACTTTTGGTAGAAGGAGTACGCGAGTCACAGAAGCTGTTTTTTTGTTGCCAAACGTTTCGACGATCTGTCACACTTTTTTTCAATAAATTCGATGGATGGGGGAAGCCTCCCTCCACCGATGGATGTCGCTTCTCGGCGTCCACGGTAAAGTCAAACAACGCAGCCGGCGGTCGGCATGGGCGGGAGAACCGGGATGGACATGCAGGCGATAGGAAACGAGGGCTACAAGGCGGGGAAACGAGGGCTGCTGAATACCAAGGAGATGATGAAGATCGGCGTGGTGGCCAAGCGACTGGGGATTTCCATCCGCACCATCCACATGTACGAGCGGGAGGGGCTGTTCATTGCCTACAAGAATCCCGCCGGCACCCGGTATTTCCAGGAGCGGGATGTGGAATGGCTGGTGGAACTGCGCAAGATGATCAAGGCCGGCATCTCCATCGCGGGCATCCGGCGGCTGATGTCCCTGATTCCATGCTGGGAGACCAAGGGCTGCGAATTCACCGACAAGGCCTCCTGTCCGGTGATCCGGGACAATCAGGTTCCTTGTTGGGCCAACAAGGACAATCAATGTTCCTCCGATCTGCAGGAATGCCGCGAATGCGATGTGTACGGCATGCGGTTCTGTGTCGGCATGCTGAAGAATTTCGTCGATATCCGGTTCAAGTACAGTCGGGGTCACCACCACGCCCCCGCCTCGGCGATGCCGGTCGTCCATCAGTAGGGCACAGCAGGCAGCAGGTTTTCCCTCACCCCCGGTCCGTCTCCGCCGCCGGAACTTCTGGTCCGGCGGCGGTATTCTGTCGCAGGGATCAGGATTCCGGATCCCCGGCAGGTATTCCGTATTCTTCCATCTTGCGGTACAGAGTGCTGCGGCTGACGCCCAGCAGGCGGGCGGCCTTGGATTTGACCCAGGCGGAGCGTTCCAGGGCCTGACGGATGGCGTTTTCCTCATCCGCCAGGGTCTCCGGGGCTTCCAGTTCTGACAGCGTTTCGGTCGATTGCAGCTCCACCGGCAAGTCGCCCGGCTCGATCAGGGAGGTCTTGCCGACGACGAAGGCATGCTCGATGACATGTTCCAGCTCCCGCACGTTGCCGGGCCAGGAATGGTTCATGAACACCTTCATCGCCGCGGCGCCGACCCCGGTGATGTTCTTGTGGAACGTGCCTTCGAACTTCTTGACGAAATGATCCACCAGCAGGGGGATGTCCTCGCGCCGCTCCCGCAACGGCGGCAGACGCAGTTCGACCACCTTGAGGCGATAGAACAGATCTTCCCGGAAATCCCCCCTGGCGATCTTCTTGCGCAGATCCTGATTGGTGGCGGCCACCACCCGGGTGTCCACCTTCAGGGTGCGGGTATCCCCCACCCGCTCCAGCTCCTTGTTCTGCAGGACCCGCAGCAGGCGGGTCTGCATGTGGCCAGTGATGTCGCCGATCTCGTCCAGGAAAATGGTGCCGCCGTGGGCCAGCTCGAAGCGGCCGGTCTTGTCCCGCAGCGCACCGGTGAAGGCGCCGCGCACATGGCCGAACAGTTCGCTCTCCAGCAGGGTTTCGGAGAGGCCCGAGCAGTTGACCTTCACCAGGGGCCCAGCGGCCCGGGCGCCCTGATAGTGGAGCGCCTCGGCTACGAGTTCCTTGCCGGTGCCGCTTTCGCCGGTGATCAACACGGAGGTTTCCACGCCGGCCAGGCTCTCGATGAGGTTGTAGAGCTTCTGCATGGCGTGGCTGCGGCCGATGATGTCGTGAAAGCCGAGGCGTTCCTGGAGATTGCGTTCCAGGGTGGCCAGGCGGGTTTCGTCCCGGATCACCAGCACCGCCCCCAGGAACTGGTTGCTTTCGTCCAGCAGCGGGGAGGCGCTCACGTCCACCGTCTGATTGGCCTGGTTGGGGTGGACGCAGTTGAAGCGCTGCAGGTTGGCGTGGGTTTTGTCGCGCAGCACCTGGGTCAGCACCTCATGGCAACGGCCGGCGCAGGAGCGTTCCATGGTGTGGATGGGTTGTCCGGTATCCTGGGGCTTAAGGCCGCAGATCTGTTCGGCGGCCGGGTTGAACTCGCGGATGCGCAATTCGGAATCGACGGTGATGATGGCATCCTTCACGCTGTTGAAAATGGCCGACAGCCGGCGGCGGAGGACTTCTTTTTCATCCCGCATGGCCTTGTGGGCCAGGGCGTTTTTCACCTGGCGCAGCAGGGGTTCCCGCAGGATCGGTTTGACCAGATAGTCGAAAGCGCCCAGACGCAGGGCATCCTGAACGGTTTCCAGGTTCGGGAAGCCGGTGATCATCACCACATAGGGGTCCCAGTTGCGCCGGCGGATCTCCTTGAGGAGGTCCAGGCCATTCTGGTGTTCTCCCAGATGGATGTCGCTGAACACCATGTCGAAGCTGCGCTTGGACATCAGCTCCAGGGCGGAGTCGAGGTCGTGGGCCACCTCCACCCGGTAGCCTTCCGCGGAGAGGAAGGAATGCAGGATGAATTGAATGTCGGCCTCGTCGTCCACCACCAGAATATCAGCGGACACAATGCACCTCCGTCCAGGAAGAGGGACCTCGGGAATCGGCCGCGGGCCGTGGCAGCGTATTCCAGGCGTGATGGCGTGGAAATGCCCTGAATGATAAGCAGGTTTTACTTTTTCGACAAGTGGCGAGCCAGAAACAGCGGGCAGGAACGAATCCTCGACAAACCGGCTGAGTGGAGAGGCAACCGCCCGCGGCGCGAGAGGAGGGGGGTCCAATGATGCGCCACGGGCGGCTGCCCGGGTACTGCTTTTGAGGCACCTGCCGCGGATCGAAACCTGGGCTCAGCCGGGGGTTGGGCTGGCGGCTCGGTGTATCAAGGGGGTGTGCCCGAGGTTCGTGGAAGATATCATGCAAAGTATATGCCATAACGCGTAATCTCAAGGGTAAAGCCGTGATTGTAAAGCTGTTGCAACAAAACATAAACAAATTCAACAATACCGACGGTCCGCTGGCTGCATCGGCCTTGGCAGCAGTCTTTCCCTGCCAGAGATGTGGGACTGTTTCATGATACATAAGTGTATCATACATAAGTGATCCATGAAACGCATTCACATTGGACGGCGCAAGGCCAGCTGCCGGAATTGCCTGCCGGCAGATCCTGGACAAGGGCAGGGCGGTGCTGCGACCATTTCCATCGCTCCGCGACATTCACGGTAATCGCCCTGGAATGGATCATGAACCTGCATTGCCTTGTCACCGGTGCCCTGGGTCAGTTGGGCCGGGATCTGACCGCCACCTGTCCCCCTGGTCTGGAGGCCATGTTCTTGGGAGCCGACGACCTGGATGTCGCCGACGAGGATGAGGTTACGGCCGCCCTGATCCGCCTCGCCCCCCGGGTGGTGATCAACGCCGCGGCCTACACCGCGGTCGATCGGGCTGAATCCGAGCCGGAACGGGCCCATGCGGTCAACGCCCAGGGTCCGGCCAATCTGGCCCGGATCGCCCGGATCCTGGGGATCCGGGTGATTCATATCTCCACCGACTATGTCTTCGACGGCCGGGGCTGTCGCCCTTATCGCCCCGGGGATGCCACCGGTCCGCTGGGGGTTTATGGCGCCTCCAAACTGGCAGGGGAACAGCGGTTGCTGGAGGCCCTGGGTCCCCAACAGGCCCTGGTGATCCGCACCGCCTGGCTGCATGGCGCCACGGGGGCCAATTTTCCCAAAACCATTCTGCGTCTGCTCGGGGAGCGGGACCGGCTGCGGGTGGTGGCCGACCAGGTGGGCAGTCCCACCTGGACCCGCCCCTTGGCCCAGGCCCTCTGGGCGGCGGTGGCGCGCCCCCAGGTCGGCGGGATCCATCACTGGACCGATGCCGGGGCGGCCAGTTGGTATGACTTGGCGGTGGCCGTGGCCGAGGAGGGGCGGGCCCTGGGTCTGGTGACCCGGGAGGTGCCCATCGATCCCATCCCCGCCAGCGCCTACCCCTTGCCCGCCGCCCGGCCCCATTACAGCCTGCTGGATTGCGACGCCACCCGCGTGGCCTTGGAGCAGCCCGTTCGTCATTGGAGGGAGGGGCTGCGGGGCATGCTGTCCGAGTTGCGTGGCCGGCTGCCGGAACCGCCGGCCGACTGACGTCCGGAACCGAGTGTCCCCTCTTCCAGATCGGTGGCCTTGGGTTCAGGGATGCAGGGTCGCCCCGTGATGGATCAGCAGATCCACCATGTCCCGTTCGTCCCGGGCCAGGGCATGGGACAGGGCGTTGCGGCCCCAGCGATCCCTGGCCGTCACCGATCCCCCCCGGCTCAGGATCTCCCGCACCAGACCGATCTGCCCCTCCTGAACCGCCCGGATCAGGGGGGTGCGGTCCAGCAGATCCCGGGGTTCCATCCGATCGTCATCCACCAGCCCTTCCAGCATGGCGGGCTGTTGGGTGGCGCTGGGGCGGTCGGGCTCCGGTGGCGGATCGACCTCCGACTGGGAGGGGAGCGCCGCCGTCAGGCTGGCCACCAGTAGGCTGACAAGAACGATGAATGGGCGTTTGAATGACATGGCAAGCATCCTCGCTGGGCTTGGTTCGAGGAATTGGAAAAACTGTGCCATGTCGGGGGCATTTGTTTTTTTATATAATGATTTCAATCGATTGTATTGATTATGAAGGTCCAGACTTCTGGAGCGGGCAGGGCGGACCGGGCAATAATTGCCGGGTTGTTCTTGCCGGGGCAGGCCGGAAAAAATCGTTAGAGATAACGGATTTGACGGCGTCTGCTTTGCCGCATCCGCCCGGTCTTGTTATCATGCCGCCCCGATGCGGCGGTCCATCGGGGACAGCCAACCGGCAAGGGGTGCGACATGGGTGACATGTTCGGGATGGGCGCCTTCAATCAGGATCGCTACAGCGAGCTGTGGGAGGCCGTCAACCGGCGCCTGGGGGATATCCGCGGCAGCCATGGTCTGCCCGGGGTGATCGACGCCCTGTGCGCCCAGCAGTTCGACCTGGGGTTCATCCAGGACGACCTGCGGGAGGTGTTGAAATACCGCATCATTCATCCAACGGATGCCGATCGCTATTTCATCGTCCAGTACAATCCCCGGCGCGCTCAGCGGTTCGGTGGCGCCGGCCGCAACCTGCCGCCGCCGGGATGCGAGGCGGTCAATGGCGGCTGTTTTCTGTGCCGGGCCAACGTGCGTTGGCAACAGCGGGGCATCGAGGTGGGGTATGACATCGCCATCGATGGCTGTGGCAACGAACGCCATTACGTCATCTGGATGAACCCGTTTCCCCTGATGGACAACCACGTTACCCTGGCCACCGCCAGCCACCGGCCCCAGTCGTGGCTGCGGCCCCAGGGTGCGGAGCGCGATCCGGTGGGCATCGGCCCGGTGCTGCACGACTTTCTCCACCTGGTGGGGGAACTGCCCAACTATGTGGGGTTCTACAACGGCGAAGGGGCCGGGGCCACCATTCCCCATCATTTCCACTACCAGTTTTTCCGCCGTCCCGAGGGGCATGGGTTCTTTCCCCTGGAGGCGGCGGCCCAGGAGGGGGTAAAGCGCGGTTTGAGCCGGGAAAGTCGACCCGGTCCGGTGGCCGGCTATCCCATCAGCGCCATCCATCTGGACGGCGAGCGCGAATCGGTCATCGCCCAGGCCACCCGGGTGATCGAATTGTGGGAGCAGATCAATGCCGATCCCACGGCCTTGTCCGCCAACCTCATCGGCACCCAGGACCCGGATCACGCTGGCCATTTCCACCTCTATATCGTGCCCCGCAACAAGACGTTTTCCCGGGGACCCGGGATGGTGGGAGTGATCGCCGGTCTGGAACTGCTGGGCGAAATCGTCTTTTCCACCGCCGAGGAAAAACAGTACCTGGACCGCGGCCGGGTCGATTATCACTTCATCGAACGCATCCTGGCCTCGGTGGCCGCCCCCCGGGCCCGGGACCTGGAAAAGATGGTGGCCAAGGAGTTCGGCTGAATCGGAACAGTCGGGCAATGAATTGGCGGATGGACGGGTAGGCGCCATGGGTGGTATCGATCAGGGCCAACAGTTTCTGGCAGGTGTCCGGGTCGAAGATGGCTTTGAACTCTTCCTGAAAGGCGTCCTTGTCCACCGCTCCGGTCCGATAGGCGGTGGTCACGCCCTCCAGGATATTCAAATGGGCCAGAAAATATTTCCGAGATTTTGAATAGTTCCATGATCACCCCCCCTCTTCGACCCTCCGCACCCGTCCCATGGCCAGGCCCAGGGAAGCGCCCGCCCAGGCCAGGGCGATCAGCCAGGCCAGGAGATAGTCGGTCCTGGCCAAGAGGGTGGCCGGATCCAGGTAGAACGGCAGGCGGATCAGGGTCAGGGCGTGGGTCACCGGGTTGAGGGTCATCACCCACCAGAGCCAGGTGGGGGCGCTGTCGATGGGAAACAGGGCGCCGGAGAGCATCCACAGGGGCATGAGGAACACCGACATCACGGCATGGAAGCCGGCGGTGCTGTCCATGGGCCAGGCGATGAGAAACCCCAGGGCGGTGAAGCCCAGGGAGGTGACCAGCAGCCCCGCCAGCAGCAGCAGCGCTCCCAGCGGTCCGGGGGTGAGGCCGAGAAAGGGCACGGCCAGCAGCAGCACCAGGCATTGCAGCAGGGCCACGCCCATGGCGCCCAGAACCTTGCCCAGGACGATGGCCAGAGGGCTCACCGGGGCCACCAGGACTTCCTGGAGCAGCCCCTGCTGACGGTCTTCGATGATGGTGATGGTGGCGAAGATGCTGGAAAATAACATCAGCATCAACAGAACTCCTGGGTAGAAATATTCCAGATAGGACTGCCCTTCCAGCCCCGGGGGGCGAAAGCTGGCGGTGAAGCCGGAGCCGAGGAACAGCCAAAAGATCAGGGGCTGGGCCAGGCTGCCCACCACCCGGTGGCGTTGACGGAAAAAACGCACCATTTCCCGACGGGACAGGGTGCCGATGGCGCGCATCATGGGAGGCTCCTGCCGCCGGTGTCGCCGGCCGGATCGCTCTGGTCCAGGGATTGGCCGGTGATGTGGATGAACACGTCTTCCAGGGTCGGCTCCTTGATGGTGAGATGGCGGATCGCCCCCCGGTGATGGGCCAGCAGGTCCTCCACGAGGGCCACGCCGTCGGCGCCTTCCACACGGATTTCGCCATTGCGGCGCTGAACGGCCAGTCCCTGCCGACCGGTCAGCTCCTGCTCCATGGCGTCGGGGTCATGGGCCTGGATCACCACCACCTCCCGTCCCAGGCTGGCCCGGAGCGCCCCGGGCGTGTCCGCCGCCAACAGCCGTCCCCCCTGCAAAATCCCCATGGCGTCCGCCTCCTCGGCCTCGGAAAAGATGTGGCTGGTCATGAGCAGGGTGAGCCCCTCGCGGCGCTGGATGTCCCGCACTGCCCGGAGAAAGGCATGGCGGCTGCCCGGATCCAGACCGGTGGTGGGTTCATCCATGAGAATGAGGGGCGGGGTGTGCAGCAGGACCTTGACCAGCTCCACCTGGCGCGCCAACCCGCCGGACAGGTTCTTGACCGGGCTCTCCAGGCGGTCCTTCAGGCCGGTCCAGACCAGGTTTTCCTCCAGGCGGCGGTGAAAGGTGGTGCGGTCCAGGCGGTAGAGGTCGGCATGGATGGCGAGGTTTTCCCTCACGGTCAAATGCGGATCCAGGGCCGGTTTCTGGAACACCACTCCCAGGCGCTGGCGCACGGCGCTGCCCTGGCGCAGGAGATCCAGTCCGCCCAGCGTCACCCGGCCCGAGCTGGGGCGCATCAGACCGCAGAGGATCCGAAACAGCGTGGACTTGCCGCCGCCGTTGGGGCCGGTGAGAACGAAGAAGGCCCCGCCGTCGATGTGCAGGGACAGTCGGTCGAGGGCCAACCGGGGGGGGCGCTTGCCACGGCCGGGGTACCGGTGAATGAGGTCCTGAATCGATATGTCCATGGGGAGCGGGGGGGGGCAGGAGAGGTCCATTATACCAGCCAGGGGAGCAGATCGGCCAGGGGACGATTCCATGGTCCAGGTCGGATGGTCAAGGGCTTTCGAAGCGTTTGTTGTTGATGCCATCCTGTCAAGGTTTCACGAAGCTGTCGATCCCAGTATTGTTTCAATGGACCAATAAAAATTTTCTAAAAAAAAAAAATTGAC
>PEAP01000104.1 GCA_002753665.1 Magnetococcales bacterium DC0425bin3 | reverse complement strand
GGTCCAGCTCGGCGAGCAGGGTCGGGTCGAGGAAATCCCGCAGCAGGTCGATCACCATGGCCGGATGGGAGAAGAGGCGATGGTAGAAGGTGTCGGGGTCTGGCAGGGGCCTGGTCATGGGGGAATCATGGCCCTTTTCGGTTTCGGGAATCAACCGGGGCTCGAACGGCTGGATTGTTTTTTGGTCACCCCGGTGAATTGATCGCTGAAGAAGATGAAAAAATGGGATAGAATGGGAAGATTTTCTGAAGGTAGCACAGGCAGCTTCCACAGGCTCCCAGGCGGAGAAAGTGCCAACGGTGTCCGAACAGGAAGAAACGCAATACGGTAACGAGCTGTTCGCCGTCTATGGGGCGTTGGTGGAGCGGTTGCTCCGCGCCGAAACATCCCCGGACGGTGCCAGCCTGTTTCCCGTTCCGGACAGTCCCGTCACCCGGGATGGCGTGGCCCTGCATCCCCACGGCGATGCCGTGGCGGCCGAACGCCTGCTGAAAACTCTGGAACAACTGCGGGAGCTGCTGCGCCAGGAGGGCATGGACGCCGCTGCGGCGGCCGGCCGGGACGACCCCGGCACCGGCGTCCTCGGATCGCAGTTTCGCTATTTTCTGAAATCGTTGAAGGATCGGGACGAATCCAACCTGGAAGGCAATCCCTTCTACGAGTTGGCCCGGGCGCTGTTCCGCTACAACACCGGCGCCCTGCTCAACCACTTTGTCCACCTCCAGGCCGAATCCCTGGACCATCCGCCCCAGCCGGTGGATACCGCCCGCTCCTACCGGGCCATCTGGGGCACCTGGCACGGTCCGGCCGATCTTCTGCCCAAGCTCTGGGAAACCCTGGGCAAATGGCAGCATGCCTGGAAACTGCTCCTGGGCATGCTGCTGTTCTGCGGCTCCACCCTCACCACTGCCAAGGGGGTCAACGACCTGTTGCAGACCCCCGAGCTGGAAAAAATGTGGGGCGGCATCTTCTACGACATGGAAGGGGAGGGGGCCCGCATGCTGGCTTCCATGTTCTGCGGCCTGTTCCTGTCGGCGGCCATCCTGGATTTCAAGGGGCGCCTGTTCCGGGGCATGGTGGAGACCGGACGCATCTTCAAGGGCCTGAGGCTGGCCTTTCGCTGGAATCCCCGCTGGATCATCCTGGCGGTGTTTCTCACCATGATTTCCATCAAGACCAACTACGATGGCATCGTGCTGATCATTTCCAAGAAGGAGGACCTCGCCACCCAGAGCGCCCGCATCAAGGCCCAGGTCACCAAGGCCCTGGGCGATCCTTTGGGACCCAAACCCGACGTGCCCGGCTCCCTGTCCGACCTGGACCGCGCCCTGGTCGACCAGACCCGGGTCATGATCGAAAAATTCTCCCGGGTGCCCGACGACGAGGTCCTGGGCGTGGCCTCCAGCGGCGATCCGCGCAAGGGACCGCGTTATTGGGGCAAGTATTTCGTGGTGTTCGGCGGCTTCCAGCCTGGAGCCAACGATGTGGTCCGGGCCAACAAGGAGACCGAGCTGTCCCGGAATATCGACCGTCTCCTGGTGACCTCGGGCCTCGACCTGCGCACCTCCCTGGAGAACAAGATCAGGCTTCTGGAAAAGCGCTACTCCGACCATCTGAACATGACGCGCCGGGAGGTGGCCATGCTGCTCCACCAACTGGAAATGATCATGCGCATGGACGGCTTCAGCCTCCAGGAGGCCCTGCGGGTGTTCAGTCTGGAGTCCTACCACGTCAACTTCAAGGTCCGCACCATCGTCCAGCTGCTCCAGGCCAACAAGCAGATCTACCAGGGCGTGGCCCAGGAACTGGAGCAACTCGCCGAAGCCCATGTGGCGGTGCTGCGGCTGGTGGACAAGGCCGGCTCGGCCTCCCGCAACGAATACGAGATCAACACCAAGGTCGCCATTCCCGAAATCGAGGCCATCGACGAGCTGCGCCGGGGCGAAATTTCCATGGCCGAGCATCGCAGCCTGATGGAACTCAAGGCCAGTCTGATGACCAGCTATGGCGCGGTGGTGGGCAGCTCCATCCTCACCATGATCCTGGTGCTGGCCGTGGCCATGGATCTGGCCGATCCCTTCGTCTATGCCCTCATGATCGCCCGCACCGGCCGTCGGGACCGCAGTCTCTTCAACGGCTATATCCGCCTGGCGGAACGCTGGCGCGAGGATTTTTCGTCAGGAATCAATAAATTCCTTGAGAATCAACAGGTTGCATGCGTGATGCGGGGCCTGATTCCCCCCAACCGCACCGGTATCCTGGAAACGGTGCTGCGGCTGTTCGAACAGGCCAACCCCCAGGCCGTGGATGACCGGGATCAGCATGTCTTCAACAAGGTCCGCTACTGGTTCTTCGGCCTGTTCACCGCCGTCCGCACCCAGGAGATGCAGGGCTACAACGCCCGGGCCGTGGCCATCCAGCGGATCGTGAGCCATCCCGAGGTCTGGTTCGCTCGCCTGATCAAGGTCCTGTTCCCGGGGTTGGACCCCCGCAAGGGCATCGGCGAGCGTTCTTTCGCCATGCTGTCCGCCCAGGTCAACGAGGCCCAGCGCCGCAACCGGGAGGTCTTCCTGGCCCAGTTGTCGGCCATCAAGGATCAGCGCTACCAGGCCAGCCTGGGCCGAATCGCCACCGCCTTTGGCGCCTCCCGGGGGGCGGCGGGCGGGGGGGTGCTGCCGGGTCCGGTCGCGGTCCGCTGGCAGCGGCTCCGCTCCCTGCTGGAACGGGTGTTTCTCCATCCCCTGGAAGAACCGCCCATCGCCTTCGCCTACAGCCGCCGGGAATGGTTGCAGCGCATCCAGAAGCGGGTGAGCGACTTCGGCGAGAACATCGATGTCATTTACGAAAAAGTTCCCATCATCAAGGAACTGCTGTTCGAAGTCCTGCCGGCGTTCCAGGACCGCGCCCTGGCTCCGGTGGAGCGGATGCTCTCCACCAGCCCCAGCCCCGGCACCCTCGAAAATCTGCTGCAACTACCCGCCATGAAACAGGAACTGGACATTATCCAGGCCCGCATCATGTCCATCTGGGGCATTGCCCAGTTCAAAGGCTCGGAGATGGACGAGGACGTGATGCGGTCCCTGTCGGTGGACAAGGACATGATCGACGACATGGCCGCCCAGCTGGTCGCCGGTCCGGACAGCCAAACCCGGCTCCATGGGCGGGTGGCCGAACTGGAGCAGGAACTGCTCCGGGCCTTGGAATTGGGCAGGCCCCTGATCAAGATCCAGGAACTGCTGACCACGGTCATTCCCCGCATCCGCAGCCGGCAGATGGATCCCATCCGCGCCAGCCTGGACCGCTTTCCGGAGTCCTTCGTCATCCAGAAGGCCGCCGGTCTCAAGGAGGTGCAGCGGGAGTTCGACATCCTGGAGGCCAGCCTGGACGCCATCTGGCAGCTGGCAGTGCGGCAGGCGGAAACCTGCGCCCGGGACGGCTGCCGCCCCGCCCGGACCTTTTGGACCGATCTGGTCGCCCGGGTGGACGGCCTCACCCCCGATGGCCAGGGCTTTGCCGGCCTGGAGCGGCGCATCGTCGAGCTGGAACAACGTCTCGACAAGGTCCGCATCGGCCTGGAAGCCATGGAATCGGGCGCCCGGGAGATGGCCGCCATGGTGACGGAGCTGACCGAGGCCCATGACGAGATGAAGCGGCTGCTGGTC
Source organism: Magnetococcales bacterium DC0425bin3 (assembly GCA_002753665.1). Classification (GTDB taxonomy): domain Bacteria; phylum Pseudomonadota; class Magnetococcia; order Magnetococcales; family DC0425bin3; genus DC0425bin3. The sequence goes on along the minus strand of PEAP01000104.1, from coordinate 6,848 downwards.
AAGATCAATTTCCGCGAGGTGGAGCTGCGCAGCCGCCTGCTGCCCAGCCGGGACAAGCTGGAGGTCCTCAAGGAGGGCAAGCCGTTCCTGGACGCGGTGCCCGACATGCTCAACGATTTCATGGGGCTGCTCAACGACTTCCGCCAGGGCCGCCTCACCCTGGAGGAGAAGAATCTGTCCATCCTGACCGAAACCCGCAGCCGGGTGCGGTTGATCCAGGGCCGGCTGCAGGAATACTTCCAGGCCATCGACAAGCCCCACACCGATCTGGTCGGCGTCGCCCCGGGCGGCGCCCGCGCCCCGGCAGCCGGCTCCATGGAACCCCGGCGCATCTCCACCCGCCTGTCCCATGTGGTCCCGGTGCGCTTCGAAACCGGCGATGGCATGGTGATCCGTGGCGACTCCCGGGATTTCGGCCAGGGCGGCATGCGCTTCGAAATGGCCGGTCAGGCCCAGCCCCCCCCCATCGGCACCCTGGGGACCCTGGTCCTGCAATCGGAAAATGGCGATCTCCCGTTCCGTTCCAAGGTGGTGCGGGTGTTTGGCAACCAGGTGGCCGTGCAGCCGGTGGAGGATGTGGAACGTTTCCGGACCCTGATCCAGCGGGAGGTGTTCGAGGCCGGGGATGCTCCGGAGGTCGAGGGACCGACCCGGGCCGCCCTGCCGGCCCCGGCCGTGGCGCTGCCGGCCATGCCTGGGCCTGTCGTCCCGCGGGGGGCGCTGTCGTCCGGACCGGTGGATGGCCGGGACGCCATGACCGAGCTGCAGGGCAACTGTGGCGCCATCACCCAGATGATCCTCAACATCCGCATGCGCAAACTGTCCTACCGCAAGATGCGGCTGCCGCCCCAGCGGCAGATGGAGGTGCTGTTGCGCAACCAGTCGCTGATCCTGGAGATCGAACGGCGGGTGGCGGTCCTGAACCAGCCGCCGGACGGCGAGGAGGATCTGCGGCGGCGCCTGGACGAAAGCCGCCTGCTGCTGAGCCGTATCGGGGCGATCTGGCAACAGGTGGACACTCCGGCCCTCATCGACCGAAGGGATTCCGTCCCGGAGGCTGCTCCGGCCCCGGTCGCCCCGACTCCGGTCGCCCCGGTTCCAGCCCTCCGGACCCCGGCGGCTGCCGTCCCGCGGGGTCCGTCGCGCCGGGCTGCGGAACGCCAGCCCCTCGCCACCCGGGTGGCCCTGGCCGTCGGTCAGGCGCCGCCGGTGGAGGGAACCACCCGGGATATCGGCTCCGGCGGCCTCAACCTGGTGCTGGACGCCCTGCCGCCCGGGGCCAGGCTGGGCCAGGTGGGCCGCATTCGCTTCGTCTCCGACGGGCACGAGCGGACCGTGTCCTGCAAGCTGGTGCGGCTGGACGGCGACAAGGTGGGTCTGCAGGTGCTGCCGGGCCAGGAAGCGGCCCTGGAGGGCCTGGCCCGGGAGGACTTGTTGCGGGGGTTGCAGGCCCGCCTGGGGGGGCGGGAGGTCCCGACGGTATGACGCGGATCCGGGATCACGCCTCCCGACGACAGCGCAGGATCATGGCCAGATACTTGCGGCCGCGCCTGGCGTAGCCCAGCAGACTGGTGGCGGTCTTGGACTCGCCCTGTTCCCGGTTGCGGAACCGGTAGGGAATCTCCGTCACCCGGCAGCCCCGCTGTTGCAGGGTATGCATCAGGTGGATGAAATACTCGCCGTAATCCCCCGCCAGCCGGTAATCCTTCAGGCAATCCTTGCGCAGGATGACGTAGCCGCTGGTCATGTCCAGCACCGGCAGATGCGCCAGCCATTGGCTCAGGTGGAGCAGGATGCGGGACAGATGCCGCTGGACGCCATAACGACCGGCGCGCTCGTCGGCGCCGCCCTCCACAAAGCGGGAGGCCACTGCGGCATCGGCATCCCCGGCCGCCACCGGGGCCAGCAGGGCGGTGGCCAGTTCCGGGGTGTGGCTGAGGTCGCAGTCCAGCCAGCCGATCCAGCGGCCCCGGCTGTCGTCGATGCCGCGCTGGATGGCGCTGGTGAGGCCGGCTTCTGTGGTGCGGCGAATCACCCGGATGCGGGGATTGGTCCGGGCCTGGGCCTCGGCCAGACGCCAGGTGCCGTCGGGGCTGTCGTCGTCCACCACCAGCAGCTCGTGGTCCACCGCCGCCAGGGTGGCGCCCAGGCGCTCCAGCAGGGGGAGGATATTGCCCGCCTCGTTGAAGGTGGGCAGGATCATGGACAGCTCGGGCGTGGTCATGGGGTGGTCTCCCCGGGGGCAGGATCGCGGATGCCCTTGATCCGCTCCAGGGCCGCGCCCAGGCTTAGGCCCCGGTATTCCCGGTGCAGGCAGTAGAGCCCGGCCAGCCATTCCGGCGCGATCTGCACCAGATGGAACAGCAGGGCGAACAGGGCGATTTCGGCGTTCATGGTGGCCAGGGCGGCGGCCGGCAGGGTGATCTGGAGGGCCAGGAAGGCGACGTATTCGAAAATCCCGGTGCCGGCGGGCACCGACGGGATGGCCACCCCCACCACGATCAGGGGCAGCAGCACGAAGGCGGTATGGAGCGGGGGCGGGGTGGGAAAATCCACCGCCAGCAGCATGCCGGCATAGCCGCCGACGATGCAGACCCACATCACGAGGGTGGCCGCCAGGGCGACCAGGGCGTTGCGCCAGCGTCCCATGACCAGAAACCCGCTGCTGAGTTTTTCCAACAACCCCACCAGCGGTTTTCCGAACCGTTCCGGCAACAGGCGATGCAACAGCCGGTAGCAGGTGGGCCGGAAGAAGAGGAAGAGCCCGAGCAGGACCAGCAGTCCGCCCAGCAGGATCCCGCCCCCGGCCAGGGTGCGCCGGATCAGGTCGTTGTCCATGCCCAGGGCGCCCAGGGCCAGGAGGCTGACCAGCAGCACCGAGCCCAGGTCCAGGATCCGCTCCACCACCACCGTGCCCAGGACCGCGGTGCGACTCAACCCGGCGGCGCGACCCACCAGATGGGAACGGGCCAGCTCCCCCACCCGACCCGGCAGGATCTGGTCCACCAGGATGCCCACGCACATGCCGGAAAACACTGGCCAGCGGGGAATCCCCGGTGCCAGGACCTCAAGCAGCATGCGCCAGCGGAAATACTTCCAGCCCAGATGGGAGGTGATCAGCAGCAGAGCCAGGGCCAGCATCTCCAGGTGGAGGTTCTGCAGCGCCGTGCCGAATCGGACCGGATCCACGTCCCGGAACACCAGGTACAGCAGCAGGCCGCTGAGGACCACGGGCAGGAATTTCTTGAGCCATGGCATTGAACAGTCCCTTTCCGGTGGGGTGGCGTAAACAGCCCGGCCAGCGGGAAACCCCTCCCGGATTGCGTCAGGGGGGAAGTCTCCCGGATTGCAGGAGTATTGTCGGCCGCCCCGCGCACTATACCCTGCAACCGCTGCCGGGCCAAGCTTCGGCGCTCTGGTCCATTGAAGTTGCCGTGGCAGCCGGAAACCGGTTTTCATCGGGGGAGGGAGGCCGCATAGCGCCCTTCCAGACAATAGCGGTTCAGTTTGGTCAGCAGCTCGCACTGCGCACGGTCCATGGACATATTGGCCAACGGCATCAACCGCAACAAGTTGTGAATTTTCGGCGGGTACAAGGAAGAGTCTCCCGCAAAAAGTCGCCATGACTGTATCGTGGACCCCTGCGCCGGGGTGGTCTTCCGTGGTATGATATTCTCATGAATCATTAATGAATACATGATTGTGAGCGCAACATGTTCCGCTTGATGGACCGCCAGATCAGCCTGGACGAAGCACATTTCTGGATGCCCGAGGGGCATCGCGAGGAACTGAAGCGGAATTGGCCGCACATTTTCCGCACCCAGGTGCTGAGGATGGTTCCGGAGAGCCGGTTTGCGGGACTGTACCATTCCAGCCAGGGTCGGCCCAACGTCCCGGTGGCGGTTTTGGTGTCGTTGTCGGTGCTGAAGGAGATGTTCGACCTGACCGACGAGGCGTTGATGGGGTCGTTTCGGTTCGACATGCGCTTTCATTACGCCTTGGGACTGACCCTGGAGAAGACGGGGATGGCGTTGCGCACCCTGGAATATTTCCGGGCGCGGGTGGTGGGGTCGGAGGCGGTGGGAGCGACTTTCGACGAGGTGACGGACCAAATCATCAAGGCCTTGGGGCTGAACACCACCCGGCAACGGCACGACTCGCCCCATTTTCGTTCCAACATGGCCAATCTGACACGGCTGGGGCTGTTCACCCGGACCCTGGAACATTTCCTGGGCGCTCTGGCCAAGGGTTTCCCGGAACGGCATGGGGCATTGCCTGAGGACATTCGCACACGCTACGGTGAGCGTAACGGTCGGTTTGCCGATGCCAAATCCAGCGAAGGGCGGAGGCGGTTGGAGACAGCGGCGGCGGACCTGTGGCTTCTGGTACAACGATTTCGGGAAGATGCTCCCGTGGCGGCGCTGCCCGAGTTCCGCCTTCTGGAGCGTCTGCTGTCCGAGCAGTGCCGGAGCGACGGCGACGATGGGACGCCGGTGATCCTGAAGGAGGGCAAGGAGATCCCTGCCCACAGCCTGCAAAGCCCGTTCGATAGCAGCGCATGTTCACCGGTCTCCTTCCCTTTGCAGGCACCCACCGCCACATCCAGAACGCCCCCGGTGGCCAACGACATCAACACCACCAGCCGGGCCAGGGGAAAACCGAGGCCTGGCTGCTGGCTGGCAGGCTGGGGAAATTCCGCCTGGTTCTCGGGAGTATCGGCCATGGAAACCGTCGAACCATCGGCCAATACGACCTTTTTCTCTTTCCACTGCCAGCGGGCAGGGGTCAGGCCATGCAGTTCGGCCCCGGTTTCCCGTACCATCTGATCAATCAACTCCATGGGCAGCCGCCGGCGGGCCTGACAGTAGCCACCTGTCCCTGGAGAACAGGGCGCCAGCCCTTGTTCAGCCCGTGCCGCCGCCACTCGCGCCACCGCCTCACGACACGAATGGTCTTCACTCAGCACCTGAGCGATGAACGCGGAAAGGGTGACCGCGGGAGAGTAGATCCGGTCCCGAAACTCACCCTTCGTTTGCTCCATAAGCTGGAGCAGCCTCCCGGAAGACAGAATCTCCCCAAAAGGCAGCCCGTTCCCCTGGGGAAAAATACGCCCTCAATTTTTCGATTTGTCGTGCGGCCTTTCGGCGCGTAGACTTGAACATCGTCGGCCTCCTTGCCTGGTCATGCTTCCATGGTTTCCACCCCGGAATCATGCACCATCAGGAGGCCGATGTCACACCCCCCTGAAACTCAAAAGAAAATTCTTATCTAAGCGCCATTGTAGTTACGGTCATTGTACGTCCCCTTTCGCCCCGGTCTGGATGGGATGCTCCCTGACCAACCGTCCATCCCGAACCACCACCAGCGCAGTCTGGGTCTGGACGGCAATTTCACGGGCGCGCCGCGCTGCCCGTTCCAACGCCTGTTCCACATGGCGGGCGTCCTCGTCCCGAGCCTGACTCAACGGTTTGCTGTTCATCGTTCGCTCCAGTCCAGCAACCGGGGACGATCCCCGGAATGATCAAAATGCAGCCACACATCCACCAAGGGACGGTAGACGCCGACGAAATTCAAACGTCCCGCCACAAACCGGCGACGGACAGTTTCCTCGGGCACATCGTGCCCGCCCTGCCTGACCCGCTCCGCCACTCGCGCCAGGGCGGTCTCCACATCGGGAAGATCCAGAAAGATCAATTTTACATGATACCCCATGGCCCGCCATTGCGGGATGGTCCGGGCATACCCCTTGCCGCTCAAGGTGGTCTCGAAAGCGAAGCTGCGCCCCGCTGCCACATGCTCGGCCATGGCCTGGAGCATCAACCGCCCAGCCTTGCCCGCAACCCGTTCCGGAGCGAAGGGAGAAAGCCCGGCGGCGATCAGGTCCGCGTTGACGAAGACGGGACAGTGCGCCTCATTGGGGAGGAACTCCCTGGCAAAGGTCGTCTTCCCCGCACCATTGGGACCGGCGATAATGACGATTTTTTTCTCAACCGACATGGCTACCCCGTCGCAGTTTTTCCATCACCTTTTCCAGTTCCTTTCGCAAACCACCCATCTCCAGATTCAACTCCACCCGACGGTTGAGTTGCTTCTCCTTGCCCGCCTGGCTCCGCAATCGGACCATCTCCCGTTCCAGCCGGGTGTGTTCATCGAGAGCGGCCCGGCGGACCAAAGTCCGTTCCGGCGACTCCGGAGGCATGAACTGGCCGGTGATGCGGGCGGCGGCAAGGGCCTCGATCCGCTCCATCCATCCCTGATAAAGGGTGTGGAGGTTCGCCACCGCCTGCGCGTCCGGAGCCAGGGACGCCATGAATGCGGTATCCAGGGGGGAGTCCGCCAGCAGCGTGATCCCGACCATCCCCCCATCCAAAACCACCTTGCCCGCTTCCCCCTGGGAAAAACGCTTGTGCGCCAGGGTGAGGGTCACCGTTTCCCCCTGGGTGGAGACCAGGAAAACGGGATAGGGAATCGCCCGGTGGATCAGTTCCGTCAACCGCGCCTTGGCCGCTGGCCGCAGAGCCACCGTCAACACGGCAATTTCGCCATAGTCGCGGATTTCATCCCGGAAAGCGGGCACGCCGATGTTGGTGGGCTTGAGGGCGGCGATCCAGTGCAGGTCGTCCACGCCGTCCTGAATGATCCGCTTGTCGGCGGCCGTGGGCGCACCCTGTTCCAGCAGCAACTTTTTCGCCACCCGTCTGTCCACCCGGACTTCCGGCGGCAAGGAGAGTGCCTGGTAACTATTCACCACCCCCTGCGGGCCAACCGCCATAGCGGGCCAGGGATTGGTCAGGGCATTGTCATGAAATCCGGCCATTTGCCCCGGAATAGATCTTTGAGCGCCTGTG
>PEAP01000103.1 GCA_002753665.1 Magnetococcales bacterium DC0425bin3 | reverse complement strand
ACCGGTTGACCGGCATTCCCTACAGCTTCACCGCCCATGGCAGCGACCTGCACAAGGCCCAGTGCCTGCTGGGTGAGAAGATCGCCGCCTCGGCCTTCACCGTATCCATCTCCCGCTACAACCGGCAATTCATGCTGGATCACGTCGAAGCGCGCTGGCAGGCGGCGGTGCGGCAACGGGTGCGGGTGATCCATTGCGGCATCGATCCCGCCGGCTTCCGGCTCCGTTGCCATGGCCCCGGGACGGGGCCGGTCCGCATCCTGTGCATCGCCTCGCTGGGGGAGGTGAAAGGGCATCGGTCTCTGCTGGAGGCCTGCGCGCTGCTGGATCGCCAAGGTCTGGAGTTCGAATGCCACCTGATCGGGGACGGCCCCCTGCGGCGCGCCATCGACCACCAGGTGGCCGTCCTGGGCCTGGGATCGCGGGTCACGCTCCACGGCGCCCAGCCGCGGCCGGTGGTGCTGGACTGGCTGGGGCGGGCCGATGTGGCGGTGCTGGCCAGCGTGCCGACCCGCAGTGGGCAGCGGGAGGGAATTCCCATGGTGCTGATGGAGGCCATGGCCGCCGGCCTGCCGGTGGTGGCCAGCCGCCTGTCGGGGATTCCGGAGCTGGTGGATGACGGCGTCAACGGCCTGCTGGTGCCCCCCGGGCAGCCCCAGCCCCTGGCCGCGGCCCTGGAGCGGCTGGCCCGGGATCCCGGGCTGCGGCAGCGCCTGGGCCGGGCCGGGCGGGCCAGGGTGGAGGAGGACTTCAACCTGCACGCCTGCGCCGCCGGGCTGGCGGAGCTGATGGCCGGGAGCGGTCAGTCAGCGCCCGGATAGGGCACCCGATCCCGGACCACGTCCCCCAGGGCGGCGGCCATGCCCTTGAGCCGGTCCCACTCCCCCGGGCGCCGGGACAATGCCCAGATGATCAGCCTGGCCAGGCAGTAGCCGGACACGCCATAGAAGAACCACAGTCGCTGCCACCAGCGGCGATACAGGAAATCCCGGAAGAAGACATAGCGGGCGATCACCGCCTCCCGGCCCTTGCGTCCCTTGTCGTAGCGCATCTGGGGGGATTCGTAGTGATTGAGCCGGGCGGCGGGGGTGACCAGCAGGGGGCCGTCCCGGGATACCCGATAGGAGAGGTCCTTGTCCTCCCCCAGGCCATATCCCTTGTACCGTTCCGAAAACAGGTGCCGTTCGAAGACCTCCCGTCGGTAGGAACAGACCCCGCCGGGCAGGAAATCCACCCGGGTGACGGTCTGGAGGGGCCAGGGAGTGGTGCCGAAATCGGTGCAGAAGCCGGTGGGCAGGACCCGGCCTTCCCGCAGGCCGGTGGTCAGGAACAGCAGGTCGAAGACGTAGCGCAGCCGGTGGGCGGGGGAGAGGGGCTTCATGTTGGCGATCACGCCGCCGACCCCCAAGGGCGGCGGACCGGGGGGGGGATTGGCGTAGACCGCCAGGATTTCCGCCACATAGTCGGGAAACAGCTCCACGTCGTCGTCGAGGAAGAAGATCAGCTCGCCGCCGGCCAGGCGGATGCCCTGGTTGCGGGAGGCGGTGAGGCCGGGGCTCTGCTTGCGGTGATAAACCACCCGGATGCCGGCGGCCTCCAGCTCCGCCGAGCGGGGCACGGCGGGCAGGGCGCCGTCGTCGATCACCAGCACCTCCTCCGGCCGGCGGGTCTGGGCGAGGATCGAATCCAGGCAGACGGTGAGATCCTTGGGCCGGTGGTAGGTGGGGATGATGATGCTGATGCTGGGCATGACGCGCCGGTTCAGGGTTTGGCCGGGGCGTGGGTCCAGTCGGTGTAACCCACGTTCTTCCCGGGCCGGGTGGGGGTGGTGACGGGAAAGCGGGTGCCGTAGGAGTGGTTGATCACATGGGTTTCCCAGAGGTCATCCTTCTTGGGCGGATACCCGGCCACGTCGTGCTTCCAGCGGAAGGCCCGCAGCAGGGCCTGGTCCTGCCAGTTCCAGACATCGTAGCCCACCCGGTGCAGCATCACCGCCGCCGCCAGGGCGCCCTGCAGGGCCTCGTAGACGTAATTCTCGTAGGGCGGCGGCCAGGTCAGCTGCTTGCAGCAGCGGCGCTGGTCGTCGGGCAGCAGACCATCGAAATTCTCACCGCCGGGTCCCTTGGCGCCCTTGGGGTTGACCCCCACCGGATGCCGGGGATCGGCCTGCCAGTCGAGTGCGCCGAACTTGAAGTCGTTCCAGGCCTCCCGGTCCCCCAGATAGCCCTTGAAGACCCGGGCCGCCTGGTGAAGCTCCTGGGCATCGCGCAGATACAGGGCCACGGCGATGCGGCTGGCGGCGGCATGGGTGCCCCAGTTGTTGGGACGCTTTTCCTGGGTGGAGCGCAGGGTGCGTTCTTCGAGGACCTCGTCCAGCACGGTACTCAGGAAGGCCTGAAAGGTCACGTCCGCCTCCGGTGGCAGCGTGACCAGGTCGGCGGCGATGACATAGGCCGCCAGGTTGCGGGCCAGGGCCAGGGAGCGGCCGCCCTTCTGGGTGCCGATGGCCGCCAGACAGGCCTGGATCACCTCCTGACGGTAGGATTCCTGCCCGGTGCGGGCGAAGACCAGGGCCTTGGCCAGCATGACGACGTTGGTGGTTTCGTTCTGGTCCGCGAGGTTGGGAGGGGCCGGAGTCTTGTCGGCCACGCTCTTGAGAGCGTCCCAGGCCTGGCCCTGGGTGGGCAGCCTGGCAATTTCCTCGGGACCGATCCAGATCCCCCGCAGGCGGCTCAGGTCGGGCACCGGTTCGGTGAGGGCCGCCCGGGCGTCCGGTCCGGCCGGGAGCAGCAGCAGGACCAGCAGCAGGACGACCAGGGGCCGGAAACGGGCAGAGGGGGTCATGGGCGCGGTCTCCTCACGACTTGGGAGTCAGGGACAGGAACAGCCGGTTGGGGCTGTACCAGTGACTGCTGTAGACCTCCTGCCGCAGCACCTGGAAGTGGCGCTCCAGGGCGCGGATCAGGATCTGGCGGGTGAATTCGGTCATGTGATGGGGGGCGTTGTGGCCGGCGTGGCGGGTGGTCAGATCCTCCACGGCATCCTTGACCACATGGGCCAGCCACTTGATGGCGCTGGGGATATCCCACAGGTCGTGGATGGTCTGCATCAGGTGGAAGCGGCCACCGGGTTTGAGGATCCGCGCCAGCTCGCGGAAGAAGGGATCCGGATTCTGGAAATGGTCCAGGCTGTTGAGGACCACGGCATGGTCGAAGCGGTGGTCGGCGAAGGGCAGGTGTTCCCCGAGCCCCCGCACATAGGAAAACGCTTCGTACCCCGGCAGGGGGATGGGATCCACCCCCACATAGGCCACCAGCTTGCCCTGGAACAGGTGGCGGAACTTGCCGGGACCGCAGCCCACGTCCAGCAGCCAGCCCCGATCGATGCCGGTGAAGCGGGCGAAGGCCTGCTGGCTGAGGCTGGCGTGGCTGAACTGGTTGATGAGCTTGTCCTCCTCGCCCACCCGCTGTTCCCGGCGGGCCTGGAAACCGTCCAGGTGGGCCCGCCAGGTCTGCCAGGCGGGATCGGCCATGATGGCCGGGGGGACCAGGTGGGGAATGCCTTTTTCCAGGGCGAACGCCTCACCGCAGGCCCCGCAGATCAGGGAGCCGTCCTGCAGGGGATCCTGACCCGGCGGGACGCCCTCCGGAGTCAGGCCGCCCTTGGCGCAGACGGGGCAGAGCAGGGAATCCAGCATGGCGCGGGTCAACATCCTGGCGCATCCTCGGGTTACGAGCCAGGCGAGTTTCGGCCTGGAGGGTTGGCGAACGAAGGAGACGGCAGGGTACAACTTTCCAGGCAGGTTTCCAACAAATCGCCCACCTGTTCCGCCGCGCCGCCGGGCGGGGCGGTGATGATCCGGAAGGCGCAGCCAGCCAGGGTGTCGGCCAGGATCGTTTCCGGTGGGGGAGGCTGGGCAGCGCCATGGAGTTGCAGCATCCACTCCAGGTGGGTGAACTCCGCCAGGGCCAGCCGTTGCAGCAGGGCCAATCGGGTCAAGACCACCTGCGGGTCGGCTTCGGCCACCCCGCCCCGGGATCCGCCCTGCAGCAGGGCCACCACGACGGGTCGCTTGCGGGTCAGGCGGGTGGCTTCCGGAAACAGTCGGGCCACCGTGGTGGGCAGGCCACGGTTGAGGAGGCGATCCTCGTTGGGCAGCAGGCGTTGCGGCACATGGGTCCGCAGCCAGCCGCGCAGCCATTGGCGCCCGGCCAGGCCCCGCAGGAGCTGGCCGGATTGGGGCAGACGCCGGGCCAGCCAGGGCCGGCCGGCCAGCAGATGGTCGCGGATCAGGATGGTGTCCAGGAACGGCCGGGCCTCGCCGCCGTGGAGGAAAAGTTTGTCATCGGCCAGGTAGTCCCAGCCGCGCCGCAGCAGTTCCAGGGTGGTGTGGGTCTTGCCGAAGCCCCGGCGTCCGGCGAACAGGATGCCCCGGCCCTCCCGGGCCAGCAATGCGCCGTGGAGCAGCAGCCCGCCCTGGTGGGCCATCAGCCAGTGCAGGGCGAAGGTCAGCCCCACGTTGATGCGCCGGTGGATGCCGGGCCGCGGCCGGTAGCGCAACATCAGGGGGGGCCCCAGCTCCAGCAGCAGGTCCACCGCGCCTTGCTTCAGAAAGGCCACCGTGGGCTGGCCGTCGTCGTCCGCCATCCAGAAACCGTAGAGGGCCTGCATCTGATGGCCGCTCTCGGTGGGCCGGGGGGCGGCGCCGAGGGGAGTGATCACCACCTGGGGCCGGTCGGGCGGAGCGGAGATCAGGAATGGGGCATAGGTTTTCTGGAAGAAGGCCGCCGCCTCCGGGGGCAGGTCGGCCGCAACGGTGATGAATCCATGGAAATCGAGCCCCAGGGGGACCATGATGCCTCCGACGATGGGCGGGTCAGGACCGTTTGTGCAACCACCACGCCGCCAGGGCGCCGCAGGCGGCCACCGGCAGGTAGAGAGCCAGGGCGATGACCGGTCCCCAGTGCGGGTGTCCTGCGCTCCAGTGGCTTCCCAGCAGCAGGCTGCCCTGGAGGGCGCCGATCATGATGACGAACGGCATCCCGATGCCCAGCAGCAGCCCCCCCCATTCCCGGGTGTTCAGGGCGAAGCGGGGCAGCAGGAGCCCCAGCAACAGGATCAACAGCACCAGAAAGGCGGCGCAGTTGGACCAGGCCACACCCGGCAGGCCATACCCCTGGCGGATCAGCAGCCAGCTCAGGGTCGCGTTGACGGCGATCACCGCCGCTCCGGCCCACACCGCCCGTCCCTGCCAGCCGAAGGCCACCAGCACGCCCCGGGTGGGATAGACCAGGGCCAGGAAGTAGGTGGCCAGGGTCAGGATGCGGGTGGATTCCAACCCCGGCTGGTAGTCCGGCAGCAGCAGGAGGATGCAGGGTTCCAGGGCCAGATGAACCGGGCCGATCAGCAGGGGCATGAGCAGGGCAGTGGTCAGGAGGGGGCGGCGCAGGAAGCGTGCATAGGTGTCCCGGGGACCGGTGTGTTGGAGGCTGGCCATCAGCTGGGGTTCGGTCACCTCCCGGGAGACGCCGGGGATGTTCATCAGCGCGCCGGTGACCATGGCGGCCAGGCCGTAGTAGCCCAACTGGGTCTTGCCCAGCAGGGCGGCCACCAGCAGCTTGTCGCCATTGCGCAGTCCCAATCCCACCAGGTCGAACAGCATGATGGGCAACCCGGTGCGCACCGCCCGGCGGAAGGTGGGGCCATGGAAGGGGCCGATGGGCTCCACCCCGCCGTTGCGGGCCAGGAGCAGGGCGGTCAGCAGCCAGGAGGCGGTCACGGCGATGAACGCACCCTCCACCCCCCAGAGGGGGATCAGAACCACGGTGGACAGGAACAGCGTGGTGGCCAGGATCATGTTGGACCGGCCCACCAGGCCAAAGCGGCTGCGGCCCTTGAGCAGGCTGATGTGAAATTCGTAATGCCAGCCCACCAGCACCGTGACCGCGCTCAGGACCAGGGCCACCCGTTCGTCGATCTCCAGGCCCGGCGCCAGGGCGCCCAGGGCCAGGGCCAGGGCGGCCGCGGCATAGACGAACAGGGAGCCCCGGTACACCGCTCCCTTGAGCCGCTCCACACCGTCGGCCTCGCCCCGGGAGGTCAGCTCGGGCACCTGGAAGCGCATGGTGGCCCTGGTCCCCAGGTGCAGATGGGAGGCATAGGTGGGGATGACCGCAAACAGGCTCCACAGCCCGAAGGCCTCCGGCGCCAGCAGCTTGGGGCGCAGGAAGGCGGTGATCAGACCCAGGATCTGGCGATAGAAGTTGGAGGAGGCGTAGCGGACGATCACGCCCAGGGTGCCGGAGCCTCGTTTCATGCTGCCCGCCAAGCCGCCACCCTGGCATCCAGGAATTGCATGCCGCCCGTCACGTCGCTGGCCGGTGGCGCCCAGTCGGTCAGGTCGTCGCCGCCTTCCACGAAGGGCCCCTGGCTGATTTCATGGATGATGGAAAGCTCGGCGATGGGCACCACGGTGTGCCACAGCGGGGCGGACAGACGGTAGATGAAGGTGCCGCCGGCCTCGGGCCGGGTCATGGCGATGCCGCGGTGGATGTGACCCGCCTCATCGAAGATCACCACCAGAAAGGACCCCTCGATCACCTGGAACGACTCGCTGCGCCCCGGGGCATGGCGGTGGGGGGGGGCGTAACTGTGGCGGGTGAAGCCCACCACCATCTCCTGGACCCCGTCTGCATAGCCGTGGTGCAGGCAGATGCGCGCTCGCCCCCGGGGGGAGGCCCGGGCCGCCTGGCGTACCCGCTCCAGATGGGTTTCCGTCAATTCGGCCACCTCCGCGCGGATGAATTCCACCGACATCAGGCCCCTCCCCGATAGAACCGCCGCACCCGGTCGGCCACGAACTCCACCTCCCGCAGGGTGAGTTTTTCGTGGATGGGCAGGCAGAGAATCCGTTTGACCAGGGTGCGGGCCTTGGGAAAATGATTCTGGCCCAGCCCCTGATAGGCCGGCTGATCGGGCATCAGCACCGGGTGGTGGATCTGGGTCTCGATGCCTTCCCGGGCCAGGTAGGCCATCAGCTCGTCCCGCCCTTCGGCCAGGATGGGATAGAGATAATGGACTTCGGTCCGCTCCGGGGTTGGCGCCGGCACCCGCACCACCTCCGTGAGGTGTGCGCCATAGTCGGCGGCCCGCTGGCGGCGCACCGCCAGCCAGCCGGGCAGCAGGTCCATCCGCTCCAGGAGGATGGCGGCCTGGAGGGTGTCCAGGCGGCCGTTGAGGCTTGGCTCGGTGCAGGGGCTGCGGCCCAGGGCACCGCTGTGGCGCAGGCGTTCCAGGCGGGCGCGCAGGTCTTCCCGGTCGGTGGTGACCGCCCCGGCCTCGCCGCAGGCGTTGAGGACCTTCATGGGATTCATGGAAAAACAGCCCAGGAGCCCGAAGGAGCCAACGGGCCGGCCCCGCCAGGCGGCGCCGAAGGCCTGGGCGGTGTCTTCCACCACCGCAAAATGGTAGCGGTCGGCCAGGGCCATGAGGCGGTCCATGTCACAGGGCCGGCCGGTATAATGCACCGGCAGCAGCGCCCGGGTGCGGGAGGTGATCAGGCCGGCGACGGCATCCGGATCCAGGTTGAGGTCATCGCCGATGTCGGCGAAGACCGGCGTGGCGCCGGTCAGGGCGATGGCGTTGGCGGTGGCCACCCAGGACAGGGCCGGGAGAATCACTTCGTCCCCAGGGCCCAGGTCCAGGGCGCGCATGGCGAAATAGAGGGCGTCGGTGCCGGAATTGACCGCCACGCAATGGCGGTGGCCCACGGTCGCCGCCACCCGCGCCTCGAACTGCGCCACTTCCGGCCCCAGCACTAGGCGGCCATGTTGCAGAACCCGGTCGATGGCGTCCAGCAGGCGCTGGCGCTGGCCGGGGTCGGCGACGCGCAGGTCCAGAAACGGCACCCGCACGCCGGGTCGGACTTCAGGCAGGGGATCCATGCCGAATGCCATCCTTATGATTCGAGAGAGTCATGTACAGCCTCCACATTCCACCGATACGAATCGATTCCTGGCTGCCACGGTAAGGCAGGTCCCTGGTGGCATCAAGCCCGGATCCGTGTTCTGCCCACTTCCTTGCGCGACTTCCATCGGTAGAGGGGGGAGATCATGCAACCATTGCATTATTGTGTTTATTCAATGCAATGGTTGCGTTATTGTATGGAAACAATGCCGCAGGAGTCAGGATGAGTACGATCAAGCAGATTTGCGGGTTCAGGATCAAACTCTATGAAGGAGATCACCCACCCCCGCATGTGCATATCAGGGCTCCTGATTTTGATTGTCTGGTCAATCTGCACACCCTCCATATCCTGGTGCGGGGTGAGAAGAGCTGTGATGCCCAGGCGGCGATCGATTGGATTGCCGACCATCAGGCCGAACTGCTGGACATGTGGGAGCGTATCAATGGCTGACGACAGCGATATTTTCGAACTGCACCTCATCAGGATCACCAAGGTTGCCCCTGTCAGCGCCACGGCCATCGCAGCCGAATGGGACGATGGATACTCCGCTGTGGTCGATCTTTCCACCTTGATGGAAAATCGGCATTTTGCCGCTCTTCGCGATCCCGAGGTCCTCGCACGGGCCAGCATCGAAGATTGGGGCGGCACCATCACATGGCCTGGGGCTGGTGAATGGGGAGCCGACAATCTGCGTGTGCTGGCCCATACCCAAACTTTCGGAACCTGGTTGCACCGCCACAGACTGACCAACCAATCGGCCGCTGAGGCCCTTGGTGTCAGCCCGCGATCCATTGCCTACTACAAGAGCGGTGAGCGCCCCATTCCCAAACATATCCGGCTGGCTTGTCGGGCCATCGACATGGGCCTGGTCGCCTGATCCGCGGTACTCCGTCCCGACAGTTCAGAAGACCAGGCTTTCCCGGGTCTGGCGGCGGACCTCCTGGAGCTGTTCCCGGCTCATGCCCCAGATTTTGGCCACCCGGTCGATGCGGTCGGGGGCGAAGTTGATCCGGTCCCATTCGTAGACCCGGAGAATGCTCAGATCCTGGGGGGTCCATTCCTCGGAACGCAGCTGGCTGTGGCGCCAGTTGACCTTCAGATCGTCCTCGTGGACATCCAGGGCGTTCATGGCCCGGGCCATGTCGTAAAGTTTGGTGCCGGCCAGGGGCACGGCGAAGAAGAGCTTGACATAGTCGGCGCCGCAATGTTCGGCGAAGTGGATGGTCTGGCGGATTTCCTCCCAGGTTTCCCCGGGAAAGCCGACGATGAAGTTGGCCAGTACCCAGATGTCCCGGGCCTTGAGCCTGGCGATCAATTCCGGCACCCGGTTCAGGTCCTTGATGGGCTTGCGCACGATGTCCTTCAACACCCGAGGGCTGCCCGACTCGATGGCCACATTGACCCCCACGCAGCCCGAGGCCTGCATCAGGTCGAGCATCTCGTCGTCCATGACGAACAGGGCGAAGGAGGGGCAGATCCATTGCAGATTCATCTCTCGACGGATCATTTCCCGCATCAGGGGCTTGGCGACTTTCTTCAGGGCGAAGAGATTGTCGTCCTGGAACACCACCGAGCGGATGCCGTAGCGTTCAATCAGAAAGCCGAGTTCATCGGCGATGCGCAGCGGTTCCAGGGCGCGGACCTTGCGGCCGGCGATCATGTCCACCTGGCAGAAGGAGCAGTCGTAGGGACAGCCCCGGCTGGCAACCAGGGAGAACCCGGGCAGCCTGGGGAAGCGGGTGGGTCCGTAACGGGCATCGGTGTTGAGGTAGCGGGGCAGGTCCACCAGGTCGTAGGCCGGCCGGGGCAGGATGTTGATATCCTCCACCACCCGCCGATCCTGGATCACCACCCGGCCGTCTTCCCGGTAGCCCAGGCCGCTCGCCGGGCGGGGACCGGCGCCGGCCAGGAACAGCAGCAATTCCCGCAACAGTTCCTCGCCCTCGCCCCGGCAGAGATAATCCACGTCCGGGTTTCTCATCACCTGTTCCGAGCGGGTGGTGGCATGCACCCCCCCGGCGATGGTGACGATGGCCGGATCCACCGCCTTGACCATGGCTGCGGTCACGTCCAACGTGCTGCCGTACTCGGTGGTGAGGACCGAAATTCCCACATAATCTGGGCGTTCCGTGGCGATGTATTCCCGGAAGCGTTCCTGGGACCAGTCCTCGAAATGGCAATCGACGATGCGCACCTTCACCAGATCGCGCACCATGGCGGCCAGTTGACAGAGACTGGTGGGAGGGACGTTGTGGCTGGTGGCCAGGTCGCGTTTGAACCAGCTCTGGTTGGGAAACATCAGGAGCAGTTTTTTCATGCTGTTTTACCTTTTGAGCCTGCAACTTCCACCACAGGTTCCTCAAGCCGTCAGAAACCGCCCCGGATACCGGGCCGCCAGCCGTTGCGCCAGCGGCGCTGCCGAAGCGCCGTAGGGCAGCACCACCGTGGTGCGCGGAGACAGGTCCTGGGGGTGGAGTACCGGGAGATCCCGGAAGTTTCCTCCTCGGAGGGAAGGATGTTCATCCACGAAGCCCGCGCAGCGGTCTCCCAGTACCCCATGGGCGAAGGCCGCCGGGCTGGTGGTGCCCAGCACCCACAGGGGTTCCCCCGGCGCCGTGGCGGCGATGGCGGTGGCCAGGGCCGTCAGCCGGGCCAGGATGTCGTCCAGGGAGTCCACAGGCAGGGACTCACCGCCGACTTCAGGACGGGCCAGCACACAGGCCTCGCGCGGAAACCAGGGGACATGGAGTAACCGGGGAGCGAAACCGGCGGCTTGCAGGGTCGCCGCCAGGTTGGCCCGGGTGAAGTACCAGGCTTGATCCCCCAGCACCAGCCCCACCGGCTGCACCGCCAGATCGGCGGTTTGCACGAACAGCCGGCCGTCAGGAGCCAGCAACGCCCGCAGCCGGGCCAGCAATTCCGCCAGGTCGGCAAAATACATGCTGGAACCCGGGGACGAGGA
>PEAP01000007.1 GCA_002753665.1 Magnetococcales bacterium DC0425bin3 | reverse complement strand
CGCAGGAGAAAGTCGGCGATGGTTTCACCAGTCCATGTGTTGGCCACCGCCACGGCAACGCCTGAAGCAGCAATCTCCCCCCCTGCCAAATCCCCCTCGGCAGCCCAGCCCCCCGGGTCAGGCTGGCATGACCAGCCACCACCAGAACCCCCACCCCGGCCAAAAACAGGGTCGTGGCCAGGGATTGATCCCGAAAGAACGCCGCGCAGGCCAAAAAAAAGCTCAGGGAGACGATCATCTGGCCCCGCCGGGGAGACTCCAACTCCGGCAGCCGGAGCAACAGCAACAGGGACAGGAACCCGGCCCCCATCTCCAGGATCCCCAGGCCGCCGCCCTCCTCCAGGATCACCCCCGCTCCCGCCAGAATCACTCCCAGCCGCACCGCGCCGGAAAACCGCAAAATTCCGCCCCCCACCCAGCTTCCCCAGCCCCAGAACAGAGCGGTTCCCACGCACAGAGCGGAAAAGGCCCAGGGCAGCCGGGAAAAATGGGGCAGGGAAGCTGCCAGGGGAAGCAGCATCAGGACCAGCCACGGTCCGGACCCACCACGCCCGGGCTTCATCCGCCGCCCTCCCCCTTGCCGAATCCGGGCAGACCATGCAGCGCCAGGGCCCGCAGACAGCGCTCCTGATGGATCGCCCCCTGATCGGGCGGCAACTCGCTCCCCGGCAATCGCAACCCATAGGCGTCCCCGGCTTCGTTGACCTCCAGCACCCAACGGCACAGCCGGGAAAGACGGGCCTCCGGGTCCATGCCGGTCAGGGAGTTCCAATCCAGCCAACGGACCCCCTCCCCAACCCCGCTGAACTCCTTGACCAGCAGCCCCCCCTGGCGGGCCGAGCCCTTCCAGTGGATGCGCCGGGGGGAATCCCCGGGCAGGTACTCCCGCAAGCCGGAAAAGTCGGCATCCTCCATTCCCCTGCCATCTTCTTCCCCCCCGCCCCGCGCCGGTGGCGGAGGCGGCGGGCCTTCGGGTTCCGGCCGCGGATAAACCAGACAGACCGCCCGGGACGTCAGCATTCCCCGGGCCTGCATCAATCCCAGAGGATGACAGCTCCCCACCACCAGGCGCCCCAACCCCAGCCAGCCCCGGGTCCGGGCCGGCAAGACCACCATCACCGAACGCCGCTCTCCCGGTTGCAGATCCACCACCATCTCCGCGCCGTCCGTCCCTGCCCCAAGCTCTGCGGCCACCCCCAGCCCGAACCGGGGCCAACGGCTTTCCCCGTTGTCCAGTTCCACCGGAAAGCGGGCCGTCTGCCCGGCGAAGACCGGGGCCGCCCGGCTCACCCGGACCCGCACCCCCCGCACGGAGCGCCAGGTGTGAAACGCCGCCACGAACAACGCCCCCAGTATCCAGAAGATCAAAAACAGTCCCGGATTGAGATTGAGATGGAAGAATCCCGTCAACAGCAACCCAGCCACCCCCAGCAGGATCCACCCTTGGGGCAGAGGACGTAGCCGTACCCGGGACCAGTCCAGGACCTCGCCCCGGGCTCCCGCCACCGCGACCGCGAGACCGCTGCCTGTCGCATCCATCGGGGCGGGCATCAGGGGATGGGGACCGCGGCGGCCAGATGGTTGGAGGGATCTTCCCCCTCCGACCCGACAACGGGCACGAGGCGATGGCCCACCACCCCGTGCAGCACCGCCTGGACATCCTCCGGCAACACCTCCTCCCGCCCGGCCAGGAAGGCCCAGGCCCGGGACGCCGCCAGCAGTCCCAGGCCGGCCCGGGGGGAAAGCCCGGCCCGAAAATGAACCGAGGTGCGGGAATAGGCCAGCAGATCCTGGATGTAATCCAGCAGAGGGGCCGCGGCATGAATCCGGTCCACCCGGACCTGCAGACCGGACAGGGCGGCGGGATCCAGCACCGCAGTCAGGTCCGCCAGCAGCCGCCGGCGGGGTATCCCCTCCAGCAGGGCGCGTTCCGAGCGGGCATCGGGATAGCCCAGATCCAGACACATGAGAAACCGGTCCAACTGGGACTGGGGCAGGGGAAAGGTGCCGGCGCGGTCCAACGGGTTCTGGGTGGCGATGACAAAAAAGGGCTCGGGCAGGGGACGGGTTTCCCCCTCCACCGTCACCCGCCCCTCCTCCATGGCCTCCAGCAGGGCGCTCTGGGCCTTGGGCATGGCCCGGTTGATCTCGTCGGCCAGGATCACCTGGGAAAAGATCGGGCCGGGATGAAACCGAAACGCCTCGGTGTGGCGGTCGTAGACCGAAACCCCCAGCACATCCGCCGGCAGCAGGTCGCTGGTGAACTGGATGCGGCGGAAGCCCGCCCCCAGGGAACGGGCCAGAGCCTGGGCCAGGGTGGTCTTGCCCACCCCAGGACGGTCCTGGATCAGCAGATGCCCCCGGGCCAGCAGGCAGGCCACGGCCAGACGAATCTGCCGTTCCTTGCCCAGGATGATCCCGCCCACCCGGACCAGAAGTTCGTCCAGGGGCGGGGGGGGAGACGGGAGAGGGCGCGCAGGATCGATCATGGCCGAGGTGTTGACGGTTGGGGTTGCGGGAAGACCGGCCCCGAGTGTAACACCATTTCCGGAGGGGCACACATGCCCCCTCCGCCCCTTTCCCATTTACCGATGAAAGTCGCGGAGCAACTTTCATCGGTGGAGGGTGGAGGGAAGTCTCCCCCATCCATGCAAAGTTTAGCCGCGACCCCCATGCCCCTGAGCATCTCCCGTTTCGTCCTGCCGGCATTGCTGATCCCCATCGCCCTGCTGCCGTTCCTCCAGGCGCGGCACTTCGGCATCATTCCGGTGGACGATCCCCTCTACCTGGAACATCCCCTGGTGGCCGCGGGGCCGACCCTGGAGGGCATCCTCTGGGCCTTCACCAATCTGGAATCGGGCCACTGGCTGCCCCTCACCTGGCTCTCCCTGATGGTGGACCGGGGACTGTTCGGCGCCGACTGGGGGACCATGCACCTGGTCAACCTGGGCTTCCACGCCGCCAACACCCTGCTGGTCATGGTCCTGCTGCAGCGGCTCACCGGGGCGACGGGCCGGGCCTTTCTGGTGGCGGCGCTGTTCGCCGTCCACCCCCTGCGGGTGGAGTCGGTGGTCTGGCTCACCGAACGCAAGGATGTCCTCTTCACCCTGTTCTTCCTGCTGGCCCTGCTGGCCTACCAGCGGGCCACGGCCCGCCGGACGGCACCCCTGGGCCTGGGTCCCCTCCTGCCGGTGCTGGGGCTCTTTCTGCTCTCCCTGATGGCCAAACCCATGGCGGTGACCCTGCCGG
Organism: Magnetococcales bacterium DC0425bin3; assembly: GCA_002753665.1. Taxonomy (GTDB): domain Bacteria; phylum Pseudomonadota; class Magnetococcia; order Magnetococcales; family DC0425bin3; genus DC0425bin3. Next base: position 62,206 of record PEAP01000007.1, on the reverse strand, counting down.
TGGTTCTGCTGCTTCTGGACCATTGGCCCCTGGGGCGTCTGTCCCAGGGGCATGGGCCCCTGCTGCGGGAAAAGATCCCCCTGTTGTTGGTGGCCCTGGGCTGTGCCCTGGCCACGGCCCTGGCCTATGCCCACAGCACCGGAGGCATGGCCAGCCTGGCGCTCCTCCCCCCGGGCGACCGGGTGGCCCAGGCGACCATCTCTTACGGCGCCTACTTGAAGGACGCCGTCTGGCCGCTGCAACTGGCCTTCTTCCATTCCCATCCGGGCCGGAACTGGGCCGGGGTGGATCTGGCGGCCGCCGCCGTCCTGCTGGGCGTCCTGGGGGGCTGGGCCTGGCACCAGCGCCGCCGGGGACCCCATCTGCTCTGGGGTCTGTTGTGGTTCCTGATCACCCTGGCGCCGGTGATCGGACTGGTGCAGATCAGCACCCAGGCCCGGGCCGACCGCTTCACCTACCTGCCCCTGCTGGGCCTCTTCGTCGCCATGGTGTGGGAAGCCGACCGCCGGTGGCCCACCGGGACGTTGGCCCGGCGGGCACGCCCGCTGTTGGCGGCGGGTCTCATCTTGGCCCTGGGCCTCCTCACCCAGCGCCAGACCGCCCTGTGGCAGGATCCGGAACTCCTGTTCCGTCATTCCCTGGCCATCACCGGCCCCAACCCCAACGGGTTGCGCCTGGTGGGACTGGCCCTCCACAACCAGGGCCGCTGGGCCGAGGCCTCCGGCTGGTACTGGCGGTCCCTGGAGGCCGATCCCCGGGATGCCGCCACCCATCGCATGACCGGCCGCGCCCAGGACCTGCTGGGCCGTCACCGCCGGGCGGAATACCACTTCCGGGCGGCGCTCCGGCTGGAACCCCGGGACCCCCGGTTGCATGCTCTCCTGGCCAGGATTCTTCTGAAACAGGGCCGCCTCGCAGCCTCCCTGCCCCATCTGGACCGAGCCGCCGCCGGGCTGCCCCGGGACGCCGCCGTCCATCTGGACCTGGGCCGCACCCTCAACCGCCTGCGCCGCCACCAGGAGGCCCTGGCCCCCCTGGAGCAGGCCCGGCGGCTGGATCCCGCAGGGGCCGTCCCCCCTTTCGAACTGGGCTATGCCCTGCTAAAATTGCAGCGGCCTCAAGAGGCCCTGATCCACCTGGACGCCGCATTGACCCGCGATCCCGGCCATGTGGCGGCCGGCAGGTTGAGGGCGGTGGCTGCCGGAGAACTGCCCGTTCGCTGACGGGGTTGGTGAACGTTTGGCCCCCCGTCCCGCCCCCGTCCCTGAGTTTGTCCTGGCATCGAAAGGACCCTCAAGTTTCTTCCCCCCAGTCCGATCATTCACCCCAGTCTCCTATCGCGTTCCGCGCCACCGTGGTGCCCAATGAACGCCTTTCATTGCAAAGGATAATCTGGCCATGCCGCGTTTTCGTCACCTGTTTCTCATCCTGGGCATGCTCGTCTTGCCCTCCCTGGCCTGCGCCGCCGAGGGCAATGTCCTGGCGGGGACATTGATCCGTTCCTCCCCGGATTTGTTCGGTATTCCCCTGGAATTCATCATGTTCGCCATGGTGCTGGTGGGCGTCGCCGTCCTGCACGACTACACCTTCCAGGTGGGGGTGGTGGGACTGTTTCTCATCCTCAACTACAAGCTGCTGTTCACCGGTTTCAAGCACGGCACGGGACTGCTGGGGTTGGGCCTGCACTTCCAGCACGAATGGGTGATCCTGGCCAATCTCCTGTGCCTGCTGCTGGGCTTCGCCCTGCTCGCCAACCAGTTCGAACGCAGCGGGGTCCCGGAGGCCCTGCCCAAATACCTGCCCGCCAACTGGCTGGGAGGGCTGATTCTGCTGCTGCTGATCTTCGTGCTGTCCAGCTTCCTGGACAACATCGCCGCCGCCCTCATCGGCGGCACCATCGCCAATGTCGTCTATCGCCACAAGGTCCACATCGCCTACATCGCCGCCATCGTGGCCGCCTCCAATGCCGGGGGATCCGGCAGCGTGGTGGGGGATACCACCACCACCATGATGTGGATCGCCGGCGTCAGCCCCGATCAGGTGCTGCACGCCTATATGGCCGCCGTTCCGGCGGTGTTCATCCTGGGCGTTCCGGCCGCCATCATCCAGAACCGCCACTCGGCCCTCGCCTCTCCGGATGCCCATCACGAACCCATGGACTGGGGCCGCTTCGGAGTGGTGTTCTTTGTCCTGGCCGCAGCCATCGTCGCCAATTACATGGCCAACGCGGTCCTCGTCGGACTGGCCGACCATGTGCCGATCCTCGGCCTGACGGTCATGCTGGCACTGCTGGTCACCGCCCCGCTGCGCCAACCCGACTGGAGCCTGCTGGTCACCAACATGAAGGGCACCCTGTTCCTGCTCTCCCTGGTGGCGAGCGCCTCCTTGATGCCCGTGGACGATCTGCCGGCGGCTTCCTGGGAAACGGCGTACATGCTGGGCTTCGTCTCCGCCGTGTTCGACAACATCCCCCTGACCGCCCTGGCCATCAAGCAAGGCGGCTTCGACTGGGGCATGCTGGCCTTCTCGGTGGGGTTCGGCGGCTCCATGGTCTGGTTCGGATCTTCCTCTGGCGTGGCCATTTCCAACATGTTTCCGGAGGCCAAATCCGTCGCGTCCTGGCTGCGCAACGGCTGGTACATCATCGTGGCCTATGTGATCGGATTCTTCATCCTGCTGGGCTTCAACGGCTGGGAACCTACACCGCGGGCCGGTGAAACCCTGAAGCAACCCGCTGCCATCACCCAACCCGTCATCCCAATCCAACAATCTGCCCATTGATCGTTTACCAGCCGGCCCTGTCCAGCGGACAGGGCCGGCTCCCAACCCGCACCGGGTCGCCCCTCATGAAAGTTCGTCTGGACAAATGGCTGTGGGCCGCCCGGTTCTTCAAGACCCGCCCCCTGGCCGCGGAAGCGGTGGCCGGCGGCAAGGTTCAGATTCAGGGAGCCCGGGCCAAACCGGGCCGGGAAGTGAAAGAGGGCGACTGGTTGACCATCCGCAAGGGGCCTTACGAATTCACGGTACGGATCAAAGGACTTTCCATCCGCCGGGGACCCGCCCCGGCGGCGGCGGAGCTGTACGAGGAAAGCGAAGAAAGCCGGCTGGCCCGGGAGGCTCAGGCCGCCAGGCACCAGGCCCAGGCAGTCATTCAACCACTGCCCGGAGGCCGTCCCACCAAAAAAAATCGTCGGGACCTGACCCGGCTGGGGTTCGACTGACGAGCAGCCGAGAAGACCCGAGGACATCCATGGCTGGCAACATCCTGTCCACGTTGTTCGGCACCAATCCCTCCAGGACGACCGCGACCGTTCCGATCCCCGCGCAGAAAACCGTGGCCGGCGTCATGCATGTCGTCATCTTCGGGGCCGGGCTGGTCGGAACCGCCCTGGGCCGCCACATCGCCGATCAGGGCCATGATGTCTGGTTCATCGAGTCCAATCCCGAAACCGTCCACAAGCTGCGGGAACGCTACGACGTGCAGATCGTGCAGGGCTCGGCAGAGGATCCCAAGGTCCTCGAAGAAGCGGGCATCTCCCGGGCCGATCTGGTGCTGGTGGTCACCAATTTCGACAAGACCAACATCATCCTCACCCTCATCGCCCGCTCCCTCAACCCCACGGCGCGCATCATCATGCGGCTCAGGGGCGAGGAATACCTCAACAACAAGCTGCTCTGGCAATCGGCCAATCTGGCGGATACCGTCATCATCTCCCCGGAGCATTCGGTCATCGAAAAGGCCATGGCCATCCTGGAGGTGCAGCAGGCCTTCGATGTGGCCGAATTCGCCGATGGCGCGATCCGGGTCGCCGGCTTTCGCCTGGAAGAGGACTCCCCGCTGATCGGCAAGCCTCTCAAGGAGGCGGTGCCCCGCTTCGACCGCCGGATCCTGGTGGTGACGGTGGATCGGGACGGCGCGGTATTCGTGCCCACGGGCAACACCGCCCTGCGGATCGGCGACCGGGTGTTCGTCACCGTGCTGGCCGGCGTGAACATGGCCGCCCTGCTCTCCGTCTTCGGCAAGGAATACCGCACCCAACCCAAATTCGTGCTGGCCCCCCTGCCCGAGCCCTTTTTTGTCATCGCCAAGGAACTGGAGGCGAAGGGACACGAACCCGTCCTGCTCGAACCCGATTTCAACCGCTGCCGGGAACTGGCCGCGGAATTGAAAGAGACCGTCATCATCCACGGCGACGTGGCCGACACCGGCCTGTTGCAGCGCATCGTCAACAAGGACACCATCTTTCTTTCGGTGACCCCCACCCAGGAGGTCAATTTCCTGGTCTCCATGTTGGCCCGCAAGCTGGGCGCCGTGCGCGCCATCACCATGATGGACAACGAGGCCTACATGGCCATGGCCCCCTCCCTGGATGTCGATGCCGTTCTAAGCCCGCGCCTCTCGGCCGTGGGGGCCATCCTGCGCTATATCCACATGGGGCGCATTCTCGATTCCGCCATGCTGCTCGGCGGGCAGATCAACCTCCTGCTGGTCGAGCTGGAATCCGGCTCCAAACTGGATGGGATCCCCATTCGACAGGTCGCCTTCCCCTCTGGCGTCCTCATCGCCGCCGCCATTCAGGCAGGACGCGCCGTCGTGCCCCATGGCGAAATGATTCTCCATGCCGGAGATCGGGTTCTCCTGGTAACCCCCATTCTGAAAACGCTTTCCACCCTCAATGAACTGATCGTTCAGAAGCACTGACTTTGATGGATGGGGGAAGCCTCCCTCCACCCGCCACCGATAAAAGCCGCTTCGCGACTTTCATCGGTCACTTTAGATGGATGGGGGAAGCCTCCCCCCACCCGCCACCGATGAAAGCCGCAAAGGGGACCGGCATGAATTTTCTGATGGCCCTCCGCATCCAGTCGGTCATTGCAGCCATGCTGGCGGCGTTCCAGCTTCCTGCGCTGCTGCTGGCCTTCTCCCTGGGAGAGCCCCTCCAGTACCATGTCCTCTCTTTCCTCTTCGCCTGCGGCCTGGCGCTGGGCTATTTCTACACCCTGAAGGCCAGTACCGACCTGTGTGCCCGGGACGGCGTCCTGGCCGTGGGCCTGGGCTGGGCGAACACCCTCTTTCTGGGGGCGTTGCCCTATGTCTTTTCCGGCCGGCTGGGCTGGATCGACGCCCTGTTCGAATCCACCTCCGGGTTTACCACCACCGGATCCTCGGTATTGACCGATATCGAGGCCTGGCCCCAGTCCCTGCTCCTGTGGCGCTCGACCACCCAGTGGCTGGGAGGCATGGGCATGCTGGTACTGGCCACCGCCATTCTGCCGTTCCTGGGCGCGGGCGGATTGCAGATCATGAAGGCCGAGGTCCCCGGCCCCAGCAAGGACAAGCTGGTGCCCCGGGTGGCCACCACGGCCCGCATTCTCTGGAGCATCTATCTCTTCCTCACCCTGCTCTGCATTCTCGCCTTCCATGTTTCCGGCATGACCTGGCTGGAGGCGGTCAACCATGCCTTCACCTCCATGGCCACCGGCGGTTTTTCAACCCGAAATGCCAGTTTTGGCGTCTTTTCTCCGGCCGCCCAGTGGTGGGCCGTCTTTTTCATGACCGTGGCCGGGATCAACTACGTCCTGCACTACCGGCTGCTGTTGAAAGGCGACTTGGCCATCCACCGGGACGACGAACTGCGCTGGTATCTTGGCATCATCCTGGGGGTGGGGCTCTTCTGCGCCTGGGTCGCCCATCCCATCACGGCGGAGCAGGATCTCGAAACCGCCCTGAGACAGGGTTTATTCCAGGTGGTCACCATTATCACCACCACCGGCTACGCCAGCACCGACTGGGAAACCTGGCCCCTCTTCGCCCAACTCGTGCTGGTGGGCGTCATGATCCCCGGCTCCATGGCCGGCTCCACCGCAGGCGGCATCAAGGTGGTGCGTCTGGTGATCGCGGTGCGCATCTTCTCCACGGTGGTCAACCGCATGCTCATGCCGGAACGGGTGGTCATGGTCAAGCTCAACGGTCGGGAGGTGGACCGGGATATCATCGAATCCACCGTGGCCCTGGTCTCGGCGGCGGCGGTCGCGATCATCCTCGGCACCATCATCCTGGTGGGGCTGGGCATGGATACGGGCAGCGCCTATTCCGCGGCGCTCACCGCGTTTTCCAACGTGGGCCCGGGCATCGGCTCCGTCGGCCCCATGGACAATTTTGCCTCGGTCCATGATCTGGGCAAGATCCTGCTTGCCGTCCTCATGGTGCTGGGGCGGCTTGAGGTCTTTACCCTGATCATGCTCTTCCTGCCGCGGTTCTGGAGATCCTGAACCCTCGATGGAAGGATGGAAAAAGCAAAGCCGGGCCTGAAGCCCGGCTTTGTGGTATCGGGGACGACCGCGGATCAGACCCGGGTGCGCAGCAACCGGTCCCGGCTCTGGCCAGACTGGTATTGACGCATGGCCTGGACCCGCCGGTTTTCGGCGTAGAGCTGACGGGCCACCTCGTCCTGGTAGCGGGTCAGCCCTTCCTGGATGGCGGGCAGCCGCGCCATCAAGGCTTCCAACCGCTCCCGAAAGGGGCGCTTTTTGTGGACATCCTCCCCGGCAAAAGCTTCCGCCGCCAGGGACAGCCGTTGCACCGCCCGTTCCCACTCGCCGGGCAGGGTGGCCAGCTCCTCGGCGGAAAGCTTCTCTGGATCGGCCATCCGATCCAACAGGGCCTCCAGCCGCTGGATGAATTGGTCCATGGCTGTCAAAGGCTCTTGGGCCGGGTTCCAACGGCCGCGGCGGCTTCCCCTTCCTTGACCTGCTTGACCGCCACCCGCCAGCCCTCCAGAAGGATCCCCATCTGCTCGACCACCTCCCGGATGAACCCGACATTCTGGGTCAGGTTGGCCTGGGTCAGGCGATCCATCATGTAGCCATACAGCTCGAAGAGCTGTATGGCTACTTCCCCGCCCTTCTCGAAGTCCAGGGTACTCTGCAACTCGGAGATGATGGCCAAGCCCTTGCGCAGGAACTGCTTGTGTTCCGCCAGTTTTCCGGCCTCCTTTTCGGCGATGGATCGCTCCAGAAAGCGGATGGCTCCTTCGTAGAGAAGAATCAACAGATCTTCCCGGGACGACGTATTGGCCCGGGAGGTCTTGTAACTGCGAAGTCCGTAGGACATGGCGGCCTTTCTCTTACGCTTCCACCAACGGCTGGGCCCCGCGCCAGCCATCCAGCAAGGTGTTCAGTTGCCGGGTGACCCGCTGAATATAGAGAGGCTCATGGGTCAGCTCCGCCTGCTTGAGACTGTCCAGCATGAAGGTATAGAGGTCGTTCAACTGGGCGGAGACCTGTCCCCCGGTCTTGAAATTCAAGGTCCGCTGGAACTCCCGGATGATCCTGGCCCCGCGCTCCAGCCGCTCCTTGAAGGCATCGATCCGCTGCTCCTTCAAGGCCTGTTCGGACTGGCTCAGGAAATCGATGGCCCCCTCGTAAAGCCGGATCAACATACCCAACGGGGTCATATTGAGGATTTCGTCCGCCTCATCCCATTGGTGCGGTCTTTTTTCCATGGCTGCTTGCATGATTGTCACCCGATTCCTCGGTTCTCGGCCAAGCCCCTGGGAGGGGGGCATTCGGCCTGGTTCTCGATTATGACCCGGCAAGGCACATCAGCGGCTTTCCGGGGGCTGACTTCGATACGGCATCAACAACCCATCGCGCCTACAGCTTGGCCAAGGCCTGGGTCAATGAGCTGCCGGAGCTGTTGAGCGAATTGACCATCTGTTCCAGATTGGCGAACTTCAGCGTCAACCGCTCCCGAACCTTCTCCAGACGGATCTCCTCCCGCTCGATGCGGTCCTCCATCAGGCTGATGCGGGAGTCGAGCCCGGTCAGCTTCCCGGAAAAGGTGCTGCCGGTGCTGGAGGTCAGGTCGTCGATCAGGTCCGCCAACCGATGAGAAATTCCCTCATTGCCGCCCGCAGTCGCAAAGGCCGTTTTGTTGGCCGCGCTGGGGGTGGCCGTAAAAACATCAGCAATCACATTGAAATCATTTGATACAGCATTCGTAAATGCATCGTCGTCCAACGACAGGGTGCCATCCTTGGCGTTGGTTTGAATGCCGATTTCCGCCAATCTGGAAAAAGGCGACAACGTCGGGAAGCCGGACGTGGACACATTGTTGGTGGAGGTATTCAGTTCCGTCCGCAACTGGGAAATGATGCTGCGTCCCAGAGCCCCCTCCCGCTCCAGGGTGCCGCCCTTGGTGGTGGCGGAATTGATGTAACTGACCACATCGTTGTAGGACTCGATGAACGAATTCAACGTCTCCTTCAACGTGTCGGTATCGTTGTAAATGGCGGCGGTGACGTTGCCGGTGTTCTTCAAGTTCAGGGTCACGCCGGTGATGGCGTCGCTGACCGCGTTGCTGGTGCTGGTCACCGCGATACCGTCCACGGTCAACGAGGCGTCCTGACCGGTGATGGTCTGGGCAAATCCCGCCTCGGTGACGGTATGGGCCCCGCCCCCGAACGACCAGTCCCCGTTGGTGAAGGCATCCAACGTGATCCGCTCGGCACCAGCGTTATCGCCGCTGTCCTTGGCCCGCAGCATCAACCGATAGTTGGTGCCGTCGTAGAGGACGCTGGCCACCACCCCCTCGCCGGCATCGTCGCCGTAATCGGTATAGGTGATGGTCTGGGCAATGTCCGTCAAGGTGGATCCCGCGGCCAGGGCTACGTTGTAGGCGGTGCCGTTATAGGTAAAATTGATGGTCTCCGCTGCATCCAGGGTGGCGGTACTATCGGTCAGTCCGGTCCCCGAAACAAAAGTGGCATGGGTGGCCAACTGGTTCACGACCACTGTGTGGGAAGCCGCCAGGGCGTCGCTGTCCGTGGTCACCGTCAGCACGTCGGTATCGGAACTCTCCCCATAGTGGGGACGGAAATTGGCGGCGTCCTGCAGATCCTCGGACTTGCTCTCCAGGGCCAACAGCTTGGTCTTCAGCTCCGAGATCGAACTGCGCTGATTGTCGTAGACCGATTTCTGCCGTGCCATCCCGGTCAGACGGGTCTGTTCGGCCTGCATCAGCTGTTCGACGATGTCCGACGGCAAACCGCTGGCCAAGCCACCGAATGTTATGCTGCCGAGCGCCATGACTGCCTCCTCGCACGCTTGTGCCGGGAATCCCTACCCGTACAGTTCCCCGCTCAAGGCTCGCATCCGCCGGGCCATGGCCACCATTTCCTCACTGGGGAACTGACGAACCACCTCCTCGGTATTCTTATCGACCACCCGCACGATCAACTTGTGCGATTCCTGATCCAGTTGGAACTGCGGTGCCGTCATCCGGGCAGATTTTTCCCCATTGAAGCCCAGCCGGCGGATGGCATCCGTCTGGACGCCATCCGGCCGGGGGCTGGCAACGGACGCCGTGGCTGCCCACGGCGTTCCGGAAAATCTCTCACTGGATCCGGCATTGACGGCTTCGATCATGGGAGTGCCCTCACTGGGTTGCCATCAGGCCACGTTCGCACAACGTGGCGCGATATCCCCGCACGCCTTCCCATCGAAAGACTAGCCAAGCAACTGGAGTGCCAACTGCGGCTGCTGGTTGGCCTGGGCCAGTACCGCGGTGCCCGCCTGCTGCAAGATGGCGTTGCGGGTCAGGGTGGCGGTCTCGGCGGCGACATCGGTGTCCTGGATCCGGGACCGGGCGGCGGACATGTTCTCCACAATATTGGAGAGGTTGCCGACCACCGCCTCGAAACGGCTCTGGATCGCACCCAGGTTGGCGCGGATATCGGCAATGCTGTCCAGGGCATTGTCCACCAGGCGCAGGGCCGAGTTGGCCCCGGCGGTGGTGGACAGGGTGATGGTGGAAATCCCCAGTGCCCCCCGGGAGGCGCCAAAGATGCTGACGGTGATGGTCTGGCCGGAAAAGGCCCCCACCTGGAACTGCTGCCCCCGGTAGCTGCCACCGAGCAGGGTCATCTTGTTGAACTCGGTGTGCTGGGAAATCCGCTGAATTTCCGACAGGAGCTGGATGACCTCCTTGTTCAGGTCCTCGCGGTCCGCGCTGTTGTAGGTGGAGTTGGCCGACTGCACCGCCAGCTCCCGGATCCGTTGCAGGGCGTTGGAGGTTTCGTCCAGGGCGCCTTCGGCCACCTGGGCCAGAGAGATGCCATCGTTGGCATTGCGGATGGCCTGATTCAGGCCCCGCACCTGGGCGGTCATGCGCTGGGTAATGGCCAGTCCCGCCGCATCGTCCCGGGCGGAATTGATGCGCATGCCGGAAGCCAAGCGGGCAAAAGTGCGGCCCAGCGAGTTGGTGGACTTCATCAAATTGCGTTGCGCATTCAATGAAGCGACGTTGGTATTGATGTAAAGCGGCATGATTTCATCCTCTTTCTATCATGACGGCACTGTCGTGCTATCGGTCCGTTGTCATCCCTGATCGGCGTGGGTTGCTCGCTTGAAAGGGCCAACCCCAGCCCTTCGACCGCCGTGGCGGCCTCATGGAGATCCGACCCGTCCCGGGCCGTTCCCCCCCTGCTCAACCGCCACCCACCGCCCGCTTCCTGGTCGGCTGCTGGCTGCCCAGCTGCTGCCGAAAATTCTGCCGAATTTCCTCGGGGATCAGCGCCTGGCGGGGCGAGTAGTCCTTGATCAGGATCTGCTTGCCCTGGCGGTTGGCCACGTTGACCACCACCGGGCCGGCCAGGTTGGTGCGCATCTCCTCGGGACGCCCCTCGGGGATGGTCACCAGACTGAAGATCTCCACATCCTCCCCCCGAACCAGGCCGATGGCGTCGGCATCCGTGTCCTGCACGGCGAATTCCAGGTCCGAGAAGAAATCGAACGGGTTGACCACGATGAAGGCGATCTCCGGCTCGTCCACCGATTGCAGCCAAAAGAAGGAGGAATCATCCCCGTAGGGAAACAGGAGAAACCGCTTGGAAAGCGGAAACCCCAGCAACCCCTCGTTCAAGGTGATGATCTCCTCGCCATCGAATTCCAACGTTCCAAAGCGCGTTCCCTGAAGTTCCATAACCTGTTCTCCGTCCTGCCTTGACCCTACCGAATGAAATCGAGCAGGGAGGTGTTGAGTACCTGCCGCTCACTGACTGTCATGACCTGCAAGGCCTGTGTCGCCTGCTCCAAACGGCTCAGGACATCAAACACATCCGCCTCGATGTTTTTGGCCTTGGTGTTTTCCAAAGTCAGTTGATCATCCTCCAACGTGCTGCGGATCGATTCAGCCTGAACCGCCCGGATGCCGGTGATCGCCTGCAAGTCCGATGCCTGGGCCCGTCCCTCTTGAACCGTTCCCAGCCAAGCATTGACCTCCTCGCTGTCCGACCGCATCAGCGCCCCCCGCAGCCCGGCCAGCGCTGCCAGCAAGTTGACGCCTCGTCCGGGAGGATTTTTCCCCTCGATCAACTCCGCGCCGGTGACATTGCCGGCCAGATTGCGGGTGTCGGAAACCTTCACCAGCCGGTCCGCCTCTCCGCCCTGGTAGGACGGCACCACCTCGAAGTAGAAGGCATCCCCGTCGCCAGGCGTGGCAGAGGCATTGACGGTGAACTCCACCCCCGTGGCCACGGTAATGGTTTGGGGGGTGCCGGTGGCATCCACCGTGGTGCTGTCGCCGTTGACGTTCACCTCGTACTGGGCGGTGGCCAGGGCCGTGCCGTCGGAATCGGTGGTGCGATAGGTGATCTTGACCCCCAGGGGAACCTGGTCGGGAACGCCGGTCACCGCCGCGGTGTAATCTCCCTCCGTCGTGGCCAGAAATCCGCCTTCATCTCCGGAGCGCATCCGGACGCTCGTGGCCAAAAAATCTTTTCCATTGAAAGGATTGCGAGTCTTGCCGCCGCTGAATATGGGAACGCCATCCAGTTCCGCATTGGCATACCGCATCACGTCCTCGTACTGGGCCAACACCTCCCGGGAGGCCGCTTTCATCACCTCGGGCAGTCCCTGCTGCAGGCTGGTGCCCATCTTCAGGATCAGATCCTGGGCATCCAGGAACTTGTCATGCATCACCTGGATGCTGTCCTCGGCCATGATGAACCGTTCCACCGCGATGTCGGTGGTCCGCTTCAGGCTCTCCACGCTGGAGAGTTCCGAAGAGAGCAGCATGTTCCGGTAGGCCGCCGCCGGGTCCTCGGAGAGGGTATTGACCCTCTGCCCGCTGTTGGACTGCTCCTGGACCTTGGCCACCTCCTGGTACTGCGCCTGCAGGGAGGTGGCGGTGGCCCGGTACATCATGGATTGCGTAACGCGCATGGGTGATCCCCTGTAGGCCTAGATCATGCCGATGATCGTTTCCAGCAGCTCGTCGGCCACCGAAACCATCCGGCTGGAGGCCTGGAAGGCCCGTTGAAACTTCACCAGGTCGGTCAGCTCCTCCTCCAGGGAAACCCCCGAGATGGAATCCCGGACATCCTGAAGAAAGGCCGCGGACGATTCCTGGGCCGCCATGGATTCCTCGTTCTGCGCCCGGGCCACCCCCAGGTCGCCGGCGATGTCGGCGTAGTGGGAGCTGAAGGTCAGCATGTTGCCGCCGATGGTGAACTTGGTGGAACGCAATGCCCCCAGGGCCAGGATGCCGGCATTGGAGGCATCGTCAAACACCGGCGTTCCACTGGAGACGTCCACCCGGGAGATGCCCAGCCGGTTGGTATCGGCCAGCAGGTCCTGGTTGACCGTCATGTCCCGGGCGCCGTTGCCGCCAAACAGCGCGCCCACCCCCAGGGCCGCCAGTACGTTGCTGGTATCGGAAACCACTCCGAACACTTCCGTGCCGTCGGTGGTATAGACCCGCAACCGATTGTTGGCAGTGATCTCGGCGCTCATGCCGGTGGCCGTCCCAATGGCGGTCACCAGGTCGGTGAGGCTCTGAGTGGCGGGATCCACCGTCACGGTCACGGTGGTCAAATTGTCCGAATCGCTGCCCCGGGCAAAGGTGATGGTGCCGGCCTGGATCTCGGTCCGTCCCAGGTCCGTGGGAGAATCCAGGTAGTCACTGCTGGTCGGATCGGTCACCAGGGATCCCATGACCGTGGTCAAATCGTTGCCCAGATTCATCACCCCGGTCAGCTCTTGGAGCATGTTCTGGGGCACCGCCGTGACATGGGCCAGGTTGGTCTGGAAGCGGATCTCGTCCACCAAGGATTCCAGACGGGTGAGATAACCGTTCTCCCCGTGGATCGTCTGATCCCGGATTTCCAGCAGCCCCTTCAGAGAACCACCATGGACCAGGTCGGTGTAGTCGAACGCCTCGCCATTGATGGCGATGCCCTGAAAACCGGCAGCCGTGGTAGTGCCCTCGCTGCGGGAAAAAACCGCCCGAAAGGACTGATCCAGCAGCAGTTGTCCGGACCCGGAGAGAACACTGATGCCGCCGTTGCCGCCATCGAGAACCTGCACGTCCAGCATCCGGCTCAGGTTCTGGACCAACTGCTGCCGCTGATCCTGGAGATCCAGCGGCTGGCCGCCGGCGGCGAGCGCCGCGACGATCTGGCCGTTGATCTCCTCCAGGTTGCCCAGGGTGCTGTTGATCTGGTCGAGCATGTTGGTCACTTCCTGGTCCACCGGCAGCGCCAGTTCCTCCAGGGAGGTCTGCATCTTGGTCGCGAACAGGGAAAGGTCCTCGGCGCTGGCCACCACCTGGGCCCGGGCCACCGGGTTGATCGGATTGTCCGCCGCCGCATCCACCGACTGAAAAAAGGACTCCATCCGCGAGGAAAAGCCCTCGCCGTCCAGATCGTTGAACACATCCTCCATCAGGCCCAGGAAACGATCCCGTGATTCCAACCGTCCGGATTCCTCCATCCCCAGCCGCAACCGCTTGTCCACCAGCGCATCCACCTGGCGCTTCAGATCCGCCACCAGCACCCCTTCGCCGCTGCGACCCGGGATGGCTGCCGCGCCGGGATTGGCCTCCAGGGAGACCGTCTGCCGGGAATAGCCGGGGGTGTTGACGTTGGCGATGTTGTGGGACACCGCGTTCAGCGCCGACTGATTGGCAAACAGCCCCAGCTTGGAACTGTACAGAAGGTTGGTAATCGACATTTGCCTGTCTTTCTGAACGCGATGGGCCCGATGATGCTTCCTGCCGCAGAGCCGATATGCACTTCTCATGCCATCCGTAAGTCCGTTTTGCCTCCCACCGATTTTTCGGAAGAGACCCGCGAAGTTACGGCCTGTTTCATGGTCAGCATTATTTGTGCCATAACATTTATTTGTGTTATATCAAACAGTTGAACATAATTACTGTTCCCGGATGGGCAAACTTTTCCCCCACCTGGTTCGGCCATGGACACAATTATTCCCGGTGCCGGTGACGTTCCCCCCCAGCCCATGTTAGTTTTTTGTCGTCAGCTCCCCCCCTTTCTCCATTGCCCCGGTCGCAGCCACCCCATGCTTCATTCCCCCGTCATGAATCTTGCCGTCCGGGCCGCCCGCAAGGCCGGAGCCTTGGCCTTGCGTTACTTCGACCGCCGGGAACAGCTCCAGGTACGGGAAAAGGCGGCCCACGACTTCGTCTCCGAGGCCGACACCCGGGTGGAACGGGAAATCCTCTATCACCTGCGCAAGGGCTATCCCCAATACGGAGTCCTGGCGGAAGAGAGCGCCGACCCCGCCCGACGGCCCACGGGACATCACTGGATCATCGACCCCATCGACGGCACCACCAACTTCCTGCGAGGGTTGCCCCACTTCGCCATTTCCATCGCCCTGGCGGAAGACGACCAGGTACTGGCCGGGCTGGTCTACAATCCCGTCCAGGATGAACTGTTCACGGCAGAGAAAGGGGCCGGCGCCTTTTTCAACGGCCACCGCATCCGGGTCACCAACATTCCCCACCTGGCCGATGCCTTCCTGGCCACCGGCTTTCCGGTTCGGGAACGGGGTTTGCGTCAGGCTTATCTGAAAAGCTTCGGCCCCCTGCTGCTGTCTTCGGGACCGGGCGTGCGCCGGGCAGGCAGCGCGGCGTTGGACCTGGCCTACACCGCCGCCGGGCGATTCGACGGTTTCTGGGAAATGAATCTGTGCGTCTGGGATATCGCCGCCGGGATTCTGCTGGTCCGAGAGGCGGGAGGCTTCGTCAGCGATTTCAACGGGGGTAACGGATTCCTTGAATCCGGGGACGTGGTGGCGGCGGGACCCGGCCTCCATCCCCGGATGTTGGAAAAGATTCGCGCCGCGGGACTGAAAAGCCCCGCCAAGGATTTGTTGCATCTGCCGGAGGAAAATTCGACCGGGTAATTCCTGCCCGGCCGAAACGGCGTGATCTACCCTGGAGGCCGGGAAACGGCTTTCATCGGTGAAGGGTGGAGGGAGGGCCTCCCCCATCCAGCAAAGTTACCGTGGAAGCCGGAAAGGGGCTTCCATCGATAGATGGCAGAGGGAGTCCTCCCCCTTCCGTCGAACTTCCAGAAAAGGAAACGCCCCCGACAAGCGGGGGCGGTTCGACGCCAATCCCTGGCGACACTGGGCCGTTCGTTGCGACGGGTCCGGCCCGAACCCGACCAGAAGTGGCTTGGGACAACCGCCCCGGGGCCTCCCGGGGCGATCCCCTGTCACCGGAATGACCGTGGCGTGATCATCCCAGCAAAGCCAACACCAGCTGCGGTTGCTGATTGGCCTGGGCCAGCACCGCGGTTCCCGCCTGCTGCAGGATGGCGTTCCGGGTCAGGCTGGATGTCTCCTGGGCGATATCGGCATCCATGATCCGGGCCCGGGCCGCTTCCAGGTTCTCGGCCGCAGTGGACAGGTTGGTCACCACCGCCTCGAAGCGGTTCTGGAGCGCGCCCATCTTGGAGCGCAAATCCGAGACGCTGTTGATTGCGGTGGTGAGCTGGGTGATGGCGGACATCGCCATGGTGCCATTGCCCCCCAGGCTGACGCCGTTCACCCCCAGGGAGGTGCCCTTGGCCACCCCCAGGGAAATCACCAGGTTCTGACCGCTGTTGGCCCCGATCTGGAGCCGCTTGGCGGTGAAGCTGCCCATCAGCAGCGTCTGGCCATTGAACTTGGTGTTTTCCGCGATGCGGTCGATTTCCGACAAGAGCTGCTGGAACTCGTCGTTCAAGTCGCTGCGGTCGGTGCTGGTCAGGGTGCCGTTGGAAGCTTGAACCGCCAGCTCCCGCATCCGTTGCAGGGCATTGGCCGTTTCCCCGAGTGCCCCCTCCGCCACCTGCACCAACGAAATGGCATCGTTGGCGTTGCGCGCCGCCTGATTGTTGCCCCGAATCTGGGCGCTGAGACTGGTGGCGATACCCAGTCCCGCGGCATCGTCCTTGGCGGAATTCACCCGCAGACCGGACGACAGTCTCTCGAAGGTCCGGTTCAAGCTGTCAGTGCTGGTCCGCAGCCGGTTTTGAATCGTCAACGCAGCGATGTTGGTATTGATCGACAAAGCCATGGTATTTCCTCCCGACACATTGGTCTGTATCCTTCCCTGGTTGGAGGTGAGTTGTTCGTTTTACAGGGCCAACCCTAACCCGTCAGTTCCGTTTGCCTGTCCTTCGTTCCTGTCCGCCTCCCTTGTACCTTCTGTCCGATACCGGATGGAGCGTCCTTCCATTCACCGGAAACGCGCCACCGTTCAACGACGCTCCATCCTCGGCATCCGACACCGGCCATTTTTCCGCTTTCTGCGCGGATTCAGGCCCATGTTGTACCGGCCCCAATGCCGGTACCGGCTTCCCTGCCCCTCGCGGGACAGGCCTGGCGGTCGCTTCCCAAGCCGCCGCAATAACCAAATCAATCCAGCAGGGTCAAAACCAGTTGCGGATGGTGATTGGCCTGGGCCAGCACCGCCCGATCCGCCTGCAGCAAAATGGCATCCCGGGCCATGGCCGATGTTTCCTCGGCCACATCCACATCGATGATCCGGCTGCGGGACGCCTCCATGTTCTCGGACAGGGTGTTCAAATTGCCCGCCGCCGCCTCGAACCGGTCCAGCACCTCCTCCAGGGTGGCCCGGATGCCCGAAACACTGGCCATGGCCTCGTTCACCACCACTTCCGGAACCCCCTCGGATCCTTCCTTCTCCAGTCCTTCCTCCAGCCTGCCCAGGCCTATGGCTTCGGCTCCGGCCGGTTCAATGGTGATGGTCAAAGTCTGACTGCTGCCGACACCTACCTGATACCCCTGCCCCTGGACGCTTCCGGTCAATAGGCTCATGCCGTCGAACACGGTCCCCTGGGCGATCCGGTCCACCTCCAGGACCAGGCGACTGATTTCCCGCGCCATCTCTTCCTGTTCCACAGGCGGGCTGTCCGGATCCGGTTTCAACAATTGTTGGATCCGCCCCAGGACTCCCATGGTCCGCTCCAGCGCCCTCTCGGCCACCTGGGCCAGGGAAATCCCGTCGTTGGCGCTGCGAATGGCCTGATTCAGCACCCGGGTCCGCACCTCGGAGCCGGTCTCGATGGAGACCTCCTCCCCATCTTCCGGAAAATCCTCCATCCGCAATCCCGTCGCCAGGCGACGGAACGAATGCCCCAGGGAAGAGGATGATCGTCCCATCTGCCGCTGGGCGAACAGGGCCGCCACATGGGTCTCAACGGAAAAAGCCATTGAATCACCTCCCACCCGCCAAACCCGGGGGCGCCATCCCCCGTTCCATCCATCCCTGGTCAGAGGCAACCCTTTTCCAAACCCCTGTCGTGCAAACCCTTGTCGTGCCCCTTCGATCCTTGTCCTTCACGACCATTCTCCCGGGGGGGAGACCTCTCCCCCTTCGTGCCATGGGAACCGCCACTGCGACTCTCACGGCAGGCTCTCCGGCCTGTCCCTGGCCGGCAGACATCGTCCAAGTGCTTCCCCCATCCGGCACCGGAGCTTCCGGTCTCGGAAAGGAACCCATTCCGGCCCCCCCACACTGCAGGCGGGGACCGGAATGGACGTCAGGCGCTATCGAAAAAACACCGCTCACCGTCCCTGGTGAGGTGGGCCGTTCGTTTTCCGGGACCGGCCCGGTCCCGTGAGGGAACCGCCCGTTTCCGGGACGGTCCCCTCCCCTGTTCGCCACCCCCGAAGGGGTCAACCGAGCAAGGCGAGAACCAGTTGCGGCTGCTGATTGGCCTGGGCCAATACTGCCGTTCCGGCCTGCTGCAGGATGCTCGCGCGGGTGAGATTCGCTGTCTCCTGCGCGATATCCGCATCCAGAATGCGGGCCCGTGCCGCTTCCAGGCTCCCGACCGAACTGGCGAGAGTGGACACCACCGCTTCGAACCGGCTCTGCAGGGACCCAACCTTGGCCCGCAGATCAGAAATGCTGCCGATGGCGTCCTCGATCTGGGAAATGGCGGACATCGCAATGACGCCGTTGCCCCCCAGACTGATATTGACCGCAAGGCCGATGGAGATGGTCTTGGCCGTCTTCAACGAGAAGACGAGGTTCTGACCACTCATCGCCCCCACCTGAATCCGTTTCGCGGTGAAGCTGCCCATCAACAGAACACGACCGTTGAAGGTGGTGTTCTCCGCGATGCGGTCAATTTCCGACATCAACTGCTGGAATTCCTCGTCCAAGTCACCCCGGTCGGTACTGGTCAACGTACCGTTGGAGGCCTGGACCGCCAGCTCCCGCATCCTCTGCAGGGCGTTGGCGGTTTCTCCCAGGGCCGCGTCCGCCACCTGAAGCAGAGAAATCGCATCATTGGCATTGCGGGACGCCTGGTTGGAACCCCGAATCTGTGACGTCATGGTCGAAGCCAGGGACAACCCCGCTGCGTCATCCGCGGAAGAGTTGACCCGAAGTCCAGACGCCAACCGCTCGAACGTGGTGTTCAGGCTCTTGGTGCTGGTCTTCAAGTGTCGTTGAATGATCAACGATCCCATGTTGGTGTTGATCGATAGCGCCATTTTCTTCCTCCTCGCAAAGATGGTCCCATCCATGGTTGGAGGTGGGTTGTTCGTTTTACAGGGCCAACCCTAACCCTTGTGACTGCTCCTTGTTGCCGTGTCTCTTCCCTTTTGCACCTCCTGTCCCTTCAATCCCGGTGGCGCCGGATTCCGGGGAATCCCTGCCGACCTTGCGACCGGCCCGCCTCCCCCGATGAATGACAAAAAAATCCGTTTTTTCAAAACAGTTGCTGTTTGAATCATAATGCATTCTCCCAGGCTGGTTCCGGGCCGATGGCCCGGAACCAGAAACGCACCATGGAGGAAACCGCCCCAGACTCGTCCTCCGGGATCGTCCCCGTCCGGAAGACTCTGTCTCCCGGACGGGGACCGCCCCTTTCCTCAGCCGAGCAGGCTCAGGATCAGTTGGGGTTGTTGGTTGGCCTGGGCCAAAATCGCCGTTCCGGCCTGCTGAAGGATGGCGTTCTTGGTCAGGTTGGAGGTTTCCGCCGCGATGTCGGCATCCAGGATCCGGGAGCGGGCGGCGGAGGTGTTCTCCGAGATGTTCTCCAGGTTGGACACCACCGCGTCGAACCGGTTCTGCAGAGAACCCAGCTTGGACCGCAGGTCGGAAACGCTGTTGATGGCGGTGGTGAGCTGGGTGATGGCAGACATCGCCAGGGTGCCATTGCCACCCAGGCTGACGCCGGTCACACCCAAGGAAGTGGCCTTGGCCACCCCCAGGGAGATCACCAGGTTCTGGCCGCTGTTGGCCCCGATCTGGAGCCGCTTGGCGGTGAAGCTGCCCATCAGCAGCGTCTGGCCGTTGAACTTGGTGTTTTCCGCGATGCGGTCGATTTCCGACAGCAGTTGCTGGAACTCATCGTTCAGGTCGCTGCGATCAGTGCTGGTCAGGGTGCCGTTGGAGGCCTGGACCGCCAGTTCCCGCATCCGCTGCAGGGCGTTGGTGGTCTCGTTGAGGGCCCCTTCCGCCACCTGCACCAGGGAGATGGCATCGTTGGCATTGCGCACCGCCTGATTGGTACCCCGGATTTCGGAGGTCATCCGGCTGGTGATATTGAGTCCGGCGGCGTCATCCGCGGCCCGGTTGATGCGCAAGCCCGAAGACAAACGCTCGAACGTCTTGTTCAGGGCGGCATTGGACCGGTCCAGGTGCCGTTGAGCAGTCAAGGACGCGATATTGGTGTTCAGATAAAGACCCATGATTCATTCCTCCTGAATGCGGAATTCTTCTATGAATTCCAGAATTGCTCCTTGCCCCTTCCCTGGGTGCAGATGGGTTGTTCGTTTTAAAGGGCCAACCCCAGCCCGTCATCAATTCCCCTCGACTCTTTATGCGTTACCCATTCTCCTGCTCCGGATCATCGTCCCTGAAAGACCGTCCAATGACTCCCTCCATGGTGTGTCTGGACGGCCCCGGTGCGGTCGATACGCCGCACCGGTTGCCAGATTCGCTCATTACCGGCGGCCCTTCCTGGTCCGCCTCGCACTGTCGAAGAACCCTTTCGACAGCTATTCACCATTGAACCGACAGGCTCGGGACACTCCGAAGCTGCCGGTCTTGCCCACTGATTGAAGACCCCGGTTCATGGACCGCATCCTTTGCGGTCCATGAACCATGGAGGCCTTTCATGGCTGTTCCAGACCGCGAAAAATCCCCGTGCCTCTTCCCTTGAGGCCCTCCCGTTTCCTGTCGCCCTCCCTGACGGATCCTGGAACATTCCGGGACGGCAGCTTCCTGCTGTCGCCTGCCGACACAATCCGACGCATCTTCCCTGAGAGGCTGTCGCGAAATGGCCCTTCCCTGACCATTCTGCCGGTCGGGAGGCGCTACCCCTGATGGATGGGGGAAGCATCCCACCATCCTCCACCGATGAAAGCCGCTTCCCGGCTTCCACGGTGACAAGGCTCCTCCCTGCCCGTCTTCAATCGCCTGCACCGCCTGAAGATGAAGACGACGACGCCTCCCTGCGCCGCGGCTTCTGTCGCACTTCGCGCCAGAAGAACCCCTGCTTCCACCGCTATCCCTGCGATGGTCCAGACGATCCATGACTGCCATGCGCCGCATCCTCCGGCCGTGCGCCGTGCCCTTTCCGGACCGCAATTCCCTTCCAGACATTGGATCTTCCATGATCCTCCCTCCCTGCAGCCGTCTGCACCGTCCCTGTGCCGTTCCCTGGAGAACGCGGCCTTTCACTGGATGGAATTCCGTTCCGGTCCGGGTCTCTTCCCTCATGAGATCGCGCCCGTCCCGTTGCCTTGCCTGGACTTTCTCACCACCCCATCGTCATATCATCCACGATCATGTCTCCCCTCTTCGATCTTTCCCAACCGATCACTCCCACACGACACTGTCCACATCGCTCTGCAGACTGCGCCTGCTGGCGACCCCTGCGGGCCACCCGGGATGGTCGCAAAACAGCTTCCGACCGCATCCCTTTTTCACTCACCCAAGCCTTCCCCACCTTCCACCTGCCGTCATCCCAGCAGCTGCAACACCATCTGGGGCTGCTGATTGGCCTGGGCCAGGATGGAGGTTCCCGCCTGCTGCAAAATGGCACTCGAAGTCAGGTTGGAGGTTTCCGCCGCGATGTCGGCATCCAGAATCCGTGACCGGGCCGCGCTGGTGTTCTCCGAGATGTTGCTCAAGTTGGAGATCACCGATTCGAACCGGCTCTGGATGGCTCCCATCTTGGACCGTATGTCCGAAATGCTATTCAGGGCCAAATCCACCTTGCTGATGGCGGACATGGCCTTCATGCCGCTGCCGCCCAGGCTCAGGCCGCTCACTCCCAGGTGGGCCGCCGCCGCGCTGCCGATGGAGATCATGATGATCTGTCCGGAATAGGCCCCCACCTGGAACCGTTTGGCGGTAAAGCTGCCCGTCAGCAGGTTCGAGTTGTTGAACTGGGTCTGGGACGCAATCCGGTTGATCTCCGAGATCAACTGCTGAACCTCCTGGTTCAGGGAGGTGCGGTCGGTGCTGGTGTAGGTGCCGTTCGACGCCTGAACCGCCAACTCGCGAATCCGCTGCAAGGCATTGGTCGTTTCATCCAGGGCGCCTTCCGCCACCTGCACCAAAGAAATGCCGTCGTTGGCATTGCGCACCGCCTGGTTCAGACCCCGCACCTGGGCGGTCATCCGGTTGGTGATGGAAAGGCCGGCGGCATCATCCGCAGCACGGTTGATCCGCATTCCGGAAGAAAGCCGCTGAAACGTCTTGTTCAGGGAATTGGTGGAGCGCACCAGATTCCTCTGAGCATTCAGAGAAGCGACGTTGGTCAATACCGAAAGAGCCATTGCTGTCCCTCCACACCGCGCATTCGAGCCATCGGCGATCCCCATTGGGATCAACATCAAAGGCCCGGATGTTTCACTTCCCTGTCTATATTTGAGCCATTCTGTTGTATTGGGGCGGCCCCCCCCACTGCTGTTCCGGCATTGCCGGCTCAGCCGTCCTGCCCTGAACGCCCCCGCCTGTTTCGGGATCTGGCGTCCAGCACCAGCCCTTCCCCTGTCGGCAGCGGGAACGCGCCCATCCTGGGCGTCGGCCAGTGGCCGAACCGTCCCCCGCCAGACTTGCCGCCGTCACGGGCAAGGCCTGCTTCGAAACTCGTCCGACAACGCCTCTCAGGGCGTCTCCCCAGCATTTCCAATCGGTCCCGGATCAACCGACCACGCTGGCCGGTAATCCGAAACATCCTACGGAGCCACCATTTTCAAGCGCCGAATGATGCGGGCTGTTTCCTCCGCGTCATGGACGGCCACCGGAACCAGGGCCACTCCCATCCGGCCGTTGCGGATGAACCGGCGCGGTTCCCAGGGTGGCTGGGAAGCCTGCGACCTGAATGGCGGCTTCTTGCCGTGGTTCTTTTCCATTGCCATCCGTCCTTCCGGTTGAAGGGTCGATCCCCGTCCCATTCACGGGTTGGCCGCCGTTGGATGTCCGCCGGCGCCTCCGAGGGAACCTTTTCCCACACTCTCCAGCCCTTTCACAAAACAAAAGGCTAAAACAATTCTCTCGAACAAAATGTTACCGTCCACCTTCCATCCCACGTCAGGTCGGGGACCTTCTCTGGCGTTGCTCCGACAGACGCATCTCGCCCTTCGGGCCGGGCAGGAACCGCCTGCCATCCTTCGACCGAATCAGCCGAGAAGTTGCAGCGCCAGTTGCGGTTGCTGGTTGGCCTGGGCCAGAATCGCCGTCCCCGCCTGTTGCAATATGGCGGTGCGGGTCAATTGCGCAGTCTCCGCAGCGATATCGGTGTCCTGGATCCGGGACCGGGCGGCGGACATGTTCTCCACAATATTGGAGAGGTTGCCGATCACCGCCTCGAAACGGCTCTGAATCGCCCCCAGATTGGCTCGAATGTCGGCAATGCTGTCCAGGGCATTGTCCACCAAACGCATGGCCGAGTTGGCCCCGTCAGTGGTGGAAAGGGTCACCATGGAAACACCCAGAGCCGACCGGGTGGCACCGACCACACTGATGGTGATGGTCTGTCCGGAAAAGGCACCCACCTGGAACTGCTGGCCGGTGTAGCTGCCATGGAGCAAGACCATCTTGTTGAATTCAGTGTGTTCGGAGATCCGTTGAATTTCCGACAACAGCTGGATGACCTCTTTGTTCAGGTCCTCGCGGTCCGCGCTGTTGTAGGTAGAGTTGGCCGCCTGTACCGCCAGCTCCCTGATCCGTTGCAGAGCGTTGGAGGTTTCGTCCAGGGCGCCTTCGGCTACCTGGGCCAGGGAGATGCCGTCGTTGGCATTGCGGATGGCCTGATTCAGACCCCGCACCTGGGCGGTCATGCGGTTGGTGATGGACAGTCCCGCCGCGTCATCACGGGCGGAGTTGATGCGGAGCCCCGAGGCAAGCCGGGCGAAGGACACGCCCAGGGCAGTGGTTGACTTCATTAAATTGCGCTGGGCATTCAATGAAGCAACGTTCGTGTTGACGTAAAGTGCCATTTTTATAACCTCCGACCTGCAAAATTCATGGAATTTTGCGTCTTCCGTCCCTGGGTGGAGGTGGGCTGTTCGTTTTAAAGGGCCAACCCAGCCCTTTTGACTGCCGACTGTTCTGCTTTCAGGTCTTCAGCGGCTTTCCTGCCTGCCGCCGAACCGGCGATCCATTCGCCTGCCTGGTTATCTTATCGGAACCTCAAAACCGTTCTTGAACCTTTTTTCTGTTCCATCCAATTTCGATGGATGAGGGAGGCCGCCCTTCACCGATAAAAGCCGCTTCCCGGCTTTCACGGCAAGCCCAGCCAGAGCGAATCAGTCCGGAAACGCCAGGGATGGCGTCTCCGGACGACCACTTGGGAAGGATTATCGGCCCGGGCAAGGCCAGGCTTGAGCGGTTTTCGCCAGAAGCAGCAAACGAACCATCAGGAAGGGGGAAAAGATCTTCGATTACCGATTGTTGCGTTTGTCGGACAGGGTCATGCCCAGAATATCGGCCAGGGCTGCGGCATCCCGGGCTTCCATCTTGCCGAGGATCTGGGCCGCGACCTTTTCGTTGATGTTCTTGAGGACCTTGATGGCGGTCTTGCGATCCAGACCGCGAATCCGTTCGGCGGCGGCACGCGGTTTCATGCCGGAATAGATCTTGGCCAAGCGGCGAATGTTTTCGTCGTTGATCTCCTTCTCCTTGGCCAGATCGGTCTCAATGGCCAGGCGCAACTCCTCCAGAAGGGCGATCCGCTTATCAATCCGCTCCTCAAGACGTTTCAGTTCCGCCTCTTTGAGATCCAGACTCCTGGCGCGCTCATCCAGGGCCACACGCTGTTTCTCCAGCGCCTCCAGCAACTGGATGGGATCCTGCAGAGGAGCAGCCACCGCTGGTCCCGCCAACCCGATGGCCAGGAATATGAACCACCACCCCAGGGCCCGCCGGCCCATCCACCGTTGCCCGTTCACCAAGATAGCCTCCCGAATTCGAACCGCCATCTCCACTCAAGGCTCATGCTCTGTTGATGTATTGCAGCATGCTGACCGCATCCAGGGCCTTCATCTCCTGACGGCGAGCCTCGGCATGAAGCCGGTCACCCTCTTTTTCTTCAAGGCGCTCAATCTGTTGCAATTGCACCCGAACCCCATGCCAAACCTCCTTGGCCTTCCGAACCTCCTCCAGGGAACGATTGATGGCCTCCAACAACCGCTCCCGGCGCCAAGCTTGGCCCTTGAGGAACCCCTCGAACATCTCCGGCGGCATGGACAGACCGCCTTCCGCCAACTCCTGGCGGCGCTCTTCCCGGCCTCGCGCGGTAACCCGATCCAGTTCCCGTACCTTGCCCCGCAAAGCTTCCAACCGGGCCAGAGCCCGGGCATAGGCCATGGCTTCGGCCTCCTCCCGGATCCGCCGCAGACCCACCACGCGGGAAAAACGGTTCATGGCTTCCCATCCTCTCGGAGCCTATCGCAGAATCGCCCTCCATGGCCATTCCGCTCATCGGGAGGTGAAAACAGGTTTCCGCCTCCTTCACGGAATCAATGGGTTGCAACAATCGATTCCGGCGGCGCATCCTTGCGCCACGGAGCCTGCCGCTGAATGCGGCAGGCTCCTCGCCAGGGAAAAATCAGGATAACAAGGCAACAGGACTCGCCAAAACACCGGCGATGGGCCACACTGAGGGACCGGCCCAAGCCGCCGGAACACTGGCCCCAGAGGACAGGATGCAAGAATTCGACCTATTTCGCGCAGGGGGCAACGGAAATCCACGCCATGGGCAAACACCACTGCCAGAGGCTGATCGGCAATCCCCTCAGGGCATCATTCCTCGCCGACTGGTTGCGGATGCTGCTTCTGCTGGTGGCGGCCCTGCTGTCCTGGTCCACGGCCGCCCTGGGCAAGGGAGAAATTCGTCTGGTCAACGATCCGGAGACCTCGGATCTTCTGGACCAGTTGGGCGAGCCCCTGGTCCAGGCCGCCGGTCTGCCCGCGGGATCGGTCCACTTTCATGTCATCCTGGAAACCTCCCTCAACGCCTTCGCCCTGGAGAACGGCAACATCTTCTTCAACAGCGGCCTGCTCCAGGCCGCCCGGGGCCGGGAGGAACTGGCAGGTGTCATCGCCCATGAAGTGGCCCACCTGTCCGCCGGTCACCACATCAAGATCAAGGACAAGGCCAAGAATCTCTCCCTGACTTCCCTGCTGGCCACCGTGGTGGGCATCGCCGCCGGCGTTGCCACCGGCGACAGCAGCATCTCCCAGGGAGCCATCCTGGGTGGTGCCGCCTCCACCCAAACCGCCCTGTTGAGCGACCTGCGGCAAAAAGAACGACAGGCCGACCGGCTGGCGGTCCTATACCTCTCCAAAACCGGCCTCGATCCCCAGGGAATCGCCAATTTTCTGGAGCGGATCCACCGGGAACAGCGCCTGTCCACCCTGCCGCCCCCCTACCTCCTCTCCCATCCCATCAGCACCCAACGGCTTTCGGAAGCCCGGGATCTGGCTCAACAGCATCCCCCCACCCAGCGCCGTGCCGATACCGAAAGCGCCTGGCTGGTCCGGGTACAGGCCAAGCTGGAAGCGGGGCTGGGGTCCGACCCCGCCGCCACCGCCCAACGCTTCGAGCAGCAACTGCAAGGCAACTCCGATCCGAAAGAGATCTTCCCCATCCGCTACGGTCTGGCCCTGGCCCGCCGCTACGGGGGACAATTGGCCGAAGCGGAAACCTTGCTGAGTGAATTGCTCGAAGACCATCCCCAGGATCCCTATCTGCTGCGGGAACGAGGACTGGTGCGGATGGAACGCAACAACCTGACCGAAGCGCGGCGGGATTTCGAAACAGCCCTGGAAAAACTTCCCGATCACCAGGACCTGCGCTACCAGTTGGCCTCCGTTCTCAGTGAACAGAAAGAATACGCCAAGGCCGGCCACCTGTTGCGCCGACTGATCAGCGAATTTCCCCAGAATCCCAGGCCGTTCTATCTGCTGGGATTGGTGGAGGGACAAATGGGGCGGCCGGGCCACAGCCATCTGGCTCTGGCCCGCCATCATCGGTTGCAGGGAGAGGAAGAAACCGCCCTCTGGCATTACCGGGAGGCTGCCCGCCGCTTCCCCCCGGACTCCCCGGAACGCAAAATCACCCGGGACGAGGCGGACCTTCTGGAACAGAAACGCTAGAACGGTTTCCCGTCGGTTCCGCGCAAGACCGCGGCGGACTCCAAAGCCCCCTGCTCGTCCAAAATTTCGGCGGCCATGCGCCGGGGGGATGCGGGCAGGTAGCGGTCTTCCTCCCCTGCGCCCTTTTCATAGGCCAGGGACAAAAAGATCATCAACGCCGCGTCCAGCTCTCCCTGGCGGCGCAGGGTGCGGGCCTGGTGAAACCGCAACGCCCGTTCCACAGCCTTGTCCCAGGCGAAGAGAGCCAGCAACTCCCGCATGCCGTTGATCTCTTCCCCCTGACCACGCTCCTTGAAACGGAACAGGGCAGTCACCATCCGCTGCTTCATCCGCGGAGACCAGAGCGCCTTTTCTCCCGCACGGGCCGCCAACCGGGCCGTCACCGTGGGCAAGGGCTCGACGCCATGCCCCATGGCCAACAGCCCCAGCCGCAGGGTGTCGGCCTCCAACCCCATGGCCGTGCCCAGCATCCTGTCGGCCATTTCGCCATTCCCCAGGCGAAAGAAGGCATCGGCATAGAGAAGG
The DNA here is from genome assembly GCA_002753665.1 of Magnetococcales bacterium DC0425bin3. Taxonomy (GTDB): domain Bacteria; phylum Pseudomonadota; class Magnetococcia; order Magnetococcales; family DC0425bin3; genus DC0425bin3. The sequence goes on along the minus strand of PEAP01000007.1, from coordinate 34,737 downwards.
CGAAAAGGCTCCGGAAGCGCTGCGGGCAGGTTCAGGGCTTCGGGAGTCAGCAGCCCCTCCGGCTCCAGCAGTCCCAGTTTTTCCTCCAGCTCCCAGGCCAACAAGGTCTCCAGGGCCGCCTCCTGTTCCAGTTCCTCAGCGTTGGGGTCGGACAGCAGCGCCAACCTGTTCCGCCGGTCCCAGGCAATGCGTTGCGACCCGGAGCAGGTCGCCTCCCGCCGGCTCTCGTCAGAGACGGAGGAGGCACTGGCCCCGGTCCCCGGCACCCTCTCGGCCAGCCAACGCCGAAACAGCCCGGTATGTAACACCCGGCCCCGCTGCCCACCCCCCTCGACCAGCATCTCCCGGGCCTGCTCCAGGGCACCCGGGAAATCTCCCCGCTCCGCCAGCAGTTCAGCCAACAGACGCCGCAGTTCCAGCCGCTCGACCCGCTCCTGCCAGGAAACCGGTTCCAGGGGATGGCGGATCCCCTGCAACAGCTTTTCGACCTGGTCATACCAGCCCTTGCGTTGGGCCAGGGTAGCCAAGGCCCCATCCAGAAGGGAATCGGGCTGGGGGCGCCCCGCCTCCTCGGCATAGAGGTTCAGTTGCAGTTCCGCCTCGCCCTCGTTGCCTTGCCCCAATGCACAGAGACCCAGACCACGCTGGGCCCGAAACCGGCCCGGATGATCGGGATGGGAGATCATAAAACGGGAATATTGATCCCGGGCCTCCCCATAGCGGCCTTCCGCCATGGCGGCTCCGGCCCGGGTCAGCAGCAACTGGGGGGACTGGAGCAACTGCTCTTCGGGCATGCCATCCAGAAGAATGCGCACCTGGGAAAACTCTCCCAGACGCAAATGGGCAGCGGTCTTCACTGCCAGCCAGCGCAAGGCACTGAGGGGCGCCCCTCCCCGGCCCAGGGCCTGGTCGGCCAACTCCAGGGCCAGGTGAACAGCGCCATCCTCCAACAGCCGTTCCACGCTTTCGGGCTTGAGGGGCAGCGTTTCCCCCACCACTTCAGTCCCCGAGAGATCCTCCTCCTGGACCTCGAAGGGCCGCAATGTGGGAGCGCCGACCGCAGGGCGCACCCCCCGGGGAACTGCACCGGGGGACAAGGCGGGAACGGATGGATCCGACCGCCCCGCCGGATCCGGAACCCTGCCCGGGGCCGGCGGGGCGGAATAGCCGGCCAGTGCTTCCCCACCGCAAAACGGAACGATCAGCAGCACTGCGATCCAGCGCAGACCGGTCACGGTTGGAATCCAGGTCGCGGTCAAGCGGCTTGGGCAGGCAATTGATGGCCGATGCGCAGGATTCGGTTGTTCTCTCCCAGGTAGACCAGGCGCGGCTCGAAGGCATCCGCCTCCGCTTCGCTCATGGTGGCGAAGGCGGCGATGATCACCAGATCCCCCGGTTTCGCCCGGTGGGCGGCGGAACCGTTGATGGAGATCATGCCGCTGCCCCGCTGGCCACGAATGGCGTAGGTGACCAACCGCTGACCGTTGGTGACGTTCCAGATGTGGATTTTCTCGAACTCCCGCAACCCGGCAGCATCCAGAAAATTCTCGTCGATGGCGCAAGAGCCTTCATAATCGACCTGGGTTTCGGTCACGGTTGCCCGATGAATCTTGCATTTCAAAAGGGATACGTCCATCCGCTCCTTCCCGTTCTCTTGAGAAACTGTCCAGCGACGCCCTCCGCGACTGGACGCCCGGCCGGACCAGATCCAGACAGACCCGGCTGCGCTTTATTGCCATCCCGCATTGGAAAAGTCCATGGATGGACCCTCCCGACCTTCAGCCAAAGTTACCGTGGAAACCGGAAAGCGGCTTTCATCGGTAGAGGGTGGAGAAAGGCTTCCCCCAGCCCATCAAAGTTCAGATTGCAGAATCCGGTTGTCGATCAGCCGGGCAACCCCCACATGAACCGCCAACAATAGGACCGGATCGGTTTCGATCCTGGTCAGGGGGGCCAAGGTCTCCCGATCCCGCACGGCCACATAATCGATCCGGTCGATCCCCGCCCCGGTCAACACCTCCCGGGCTGTCTCCTCCAGCCGGGTGGGATCCCTCTGGCCGTCCGCATAGACGGCCTGGGCTGCCGTCATGGCCCGATACAGGGCCAGGGACTGGTGGCGATCGGCCGGGGTAAGGTAGCGGTTACGGCTGGACATGGCCAGACCATCCGCCTCCCGAACCGTGGGCAATCCCACCACCGCCACCGCCAGGCCCAGGTCCCGAACCATCTGGCGGATCACCAGAAACTGTTGATAATCCTTCAACCCAAAATAGGCCCGTTGGGGAGCCACCCGGTTGAAGAGAATGGCCACCACCGTGGCCACTCCCTGGAAATGGCCGGGCCGACAGGCACCGCACAGGCCCTCGGCCACCGCCCCCACCCGCACCACGGTCTGATGCCCCGGGGGATAGATCAGGTCCACGGCCGGCAGGAACAGGGCGTCACAGCCGGCCCCTTCCAGCAGGATCCGATCCGCCTCCAGGGTGCGGGGGTACCGCTGAAAATCTTCGTTGGGGCCGAACTGGGTCGGATTGACGAAGATGGAACCGATCACCCGGTCGCACTCCTGCCGGGCGGTCTGAAACAGGGAGACATGTCCGGCATGCAGGGCCCCCATGGTGGGGACGAACCCCACGCTTCGTCCCGCCCGACGATTTTCCGCCACCCATTGGGCCAGGGCCTCGCGATCTTCCAGTATGTTCACTGCCGCCATCCGCCGGTTCATTCGGTGAAACAATGTTCCGGGGCCGGAAAGGTCCCGTCCCGCACCTCCCGGGCAAAGGTTTCCACCGCCGTGGAAACCTGCCCGGCTCCGGCCAGGTAACGTTTGACGAACCGGGGCGTCACATCGTCATAGAGACCCAGCAGGTCATACAGAACCAGTACCTGGCCGTCACATCCGGGACCGGCGCCGATGCCGATGGTGGGCACGGGGATCTTCCGGCTCACCGCCTCGGCCAAAGGGGCCGGGATCCCTTCCAGGACGATGGCGCCTGCGCCGGCCTCACTGAGGGCCATGGCATCTTCCATCACCTGCTGAGCGGCGGCATCGCCGCGCCCCTGGACCCGAAAACCGCCAAAGGCATGCACCGACTGGGGCGTCAACCCCACATGACCCACCACTGGAATCCCCCGCTGGGTGAGGAAGGCCACCGTTCCTGACATGTGCCGCCCCCCTTCCAGCTTCACCGCCTGTGCGCCGCTTTCTTTCATCGCCCGCGCCGCGGCATCCCAGGCTTCCTGGGGACCCGCCTGGTAGCAACCGAAAGGCAGGTCGCACACCACCAGAGCCCGGACCGTCCCCCGGGCCACCGCCCGGGTGTGGTAGATCATCTCGTCCAGGGTGACCCCCAAGGTGGTCTCCGCCCCCTGGATCACCATGCCCAGTGAATCCCCAACCAGCAACAGGTCCACTCCGGCCCGGTCCAGCAGACGGGCGAAGGTATAATCGTAGGCGGTAACGGAGACGATCTTGCGCCCCGTCCGTTTCATCCGGAGCAGCTCCGGCATGGTGACACGGGGGAGGGTCACGGAAGTCTCCGGAGAAAAGGTCGCCGCCAGGGCCGAATGCAAAGGCCCCCGCGGGACTGGCGACGGGTGTTCAAGGAATGGACCGCCTTCCGCGGCTGCGGTGAGCGGCTTTGGGAAACTGGCATTTCAATGTCCCGGTCCCCCTGCATCCCGACCGGCCCCGGTGGCGGGTCCCGGCGGGATTGGGGTGATCCAGGCCCAATTGCAGGATATTTCCGTTCAGAGAAGCAACCCGGAAACGTCGGTCCCTGCTGTCCGCGGCGGACCGGTCAGAGCCAATGGGGGCACCCTCTCCACAAGGGCATGATCATTCACCTCTTCCAGGAGCGTGTCAACTGTTTTGCCACTGACCGGATGCCGCACCCGACCTGCCACCTCGGCCAAAGGCTGCAGCACGAAGCGGCGACAGCACAGCCGGGGATGGGGGACGATGAGATCCGGCTCCCGAATCACCTGATCGCCGAACAGGAGCAGATCCAGATCCACCATCCGGGGACCCCAGCGTACCGCCCCCTCCCGACGACGCCCCAGATCGCGTTCCAGATCAGCGAGGAACCGCCATAGATTCCGATGGGGACCCTGCCACTTCAGGCCGATTACCGCGTTGAGAAACCAGGGCTGATCCAGAAACCCCACCGGCTGAGTGCGATAGAGAGAGGAACAGGCAACCACTTCCGAGGGAAAATCCCGAAGGGCGGCCAGCACCCGGGCGAAGGTCTGTTCCAGATCTCCCAGGTTGGCCCCAAAGCCGATCCAGGCGACGGTTGGAGAAATCAGCTGCTCACCACCTTGATATGCCAGGGTTCGAAGCGGACCCCCAGGAGGTTATCCTTGGGATACCTCAGGCGGGTGTATTCGAACCTCTGGAGACGCTGGAAGACCTCCGACTCCACAAAGCGGGCGGTAAAATTGGCCTGGCCATAGCCCACCTGCCCCACATCGAAATCCCCGATGCCATGATAGGAATACCCGGGAGGGGCCAAGGAACGGGACGCCAGGGACAGGTTGCCGCTGGCCTGATAGGTCTTGGTCAGGAACAGCAGGAACTGTTTGGGCACGCTGCGCACGCCGGAGGTAAGAACCACCTTGGGGCCGATGTCCCGCTGGATCTGCTTGTACAGCTTCACGGCAGCTCCCTTGTAAAGGAAGTTGCCGGTGGCGGCCACCTTGGTCACTTCCTTGGGAGGGATCCGGTCGGTAATATTGTTCAGCGGCTTTTGCCCCATGAAGCCGTAGGTGGTGGCGGTTTCATGGAAGATCGCATCCAGGAAGTCCGTCTCCTCCCGGGGGAAGGCGCCCACCTGGGGCCGGTTTCGAGCCACCGCCAGGGCTTCGTCGAAATTCATGAGATGGAACTGGGCATGCCCCACCAGGGTCTGCAACCTCTGGAACCGCTGGATGGTGGATTCCAGCAGACCGAAGCGGGCCGGATCCAGAAAGATATCCCCTTCCAGATGTTCCTGGAACTGGCGGGTCCGCGTCAATGCCAGGCGGACCAGATCTTCATTGCCCGGGTCCGGGACAGCCGCCCGTGCTTCGGGGACAATGCCTCCCCCCAAGACCCCCAGGGCTCCCAGGGCTCCCAGGGCTCCCACTGCGGCAGCTTTCAGGAATAAACGCCTGTTCATCGTCTTCAATCCGTCTTCCCTGAGAATTCCACAGAAACTCCGACCGTCAGCTCATACCATCAACACCAGCGCTCCGGCAACCTCTCTCCGGGCACCGTCACGGCCAGATCCAATTCGAATTGACGCGCCTGATCCAGGTAAAGTAAAACTCCCCCCATGGTCTGTCCACAGGCTTATGGAAAGAGCCTTGCAACATGTCACGCCAGGGACCCCATGCATATTCCCAGCCATCCGCATTCCTCTCCGCCATCCTCTTCCCAGGACATGGCGATTTCCTGGTGGCTGATCCTGCTGACGGTCATGCTCTTGCTGCCGGACTCCTGTCCGGCCACAGAGCCACCGCCCGAAAGCCCACTGGTCCTGCCCCGGCTGACCCCCCAGGGGGAGGCCCAAAAGCTCTGCCACAGGATCGGCAACAAGCTGGCCAGCGTCAATGTCCAGGAATGTCTGGACCGAAATCTGGCACCTTCCGGCGGCCAATCGGTCGAGGGAGCTCCCATTCTGATCAGGGAATATCCCCCGGCCGAAGGCCGCACACCCCAGGCCCGGGTCCTGCTCCTGGGCGGCATTCACGGTGACGAATACTCTTCGGTCAGTATCGTGTTCGATTGGTTGCAAAAGTTGGACCGTTTCCATACAGGTCTTTTCCATTGGCGCATCGCTCCCCTGGTCAACCCGGATGGCCTGCTGCGGAGCGAATCCCAGCGCACCAATGCCCGGGGGGTGGACCTGAACCGCAATTTCCCCACCCAGGACTGGGATCGGGACAGCGAGCAATACTGGGTGGTCCGCACGGACCGGGACCCCCGCCGTTATCCGGGGCCCAGCCCGCTAAGCGAACCCGAATCCAGTTGGATACACAATGAAATCATGGCGTTCAATCCCCATGTCATCATTGCGGTCCATGCCCCCTTCGGTTTGCTGGATTTTGACGGTCCCAGGGCCGCCCCTCCCCAGCGCCTGGGCCACCTCTACCTGGATCCCATGGGCACCTATCCCGGTTCACTGGGACGGTTCGCGGGAGTGGAAAAGGGCATCCCCATCGTCACCATCGAGTTGACCCATGCCGGCATCATGCCCACCGAAACCGAAATCCGGAACATCTGGATGGATCTGGTCCGCTGGTTGTCCGCCAACATTCGCGATGAAGGCCCCAGGGTGATGGCCGATTCGGTCCCCACCCCTCCGGCCATCCCCGATGCCAATTCCAAGGCGCTGTCCCTGGCCGAGTCCGCTTCCCGGGACACTGCCGCCAGACCCACACCACCACCGGTCAGGCTCCAATGAACAGCGCCCTGGACACACTGCATCCCTATCCTTTCGAAAAACTCGCAGCGCTTTTGGCAGGGATTGCCCCCCCCACCGGTCTTGCGCCGCTGAACATCTCCATCGGCGAGCCCCAGCATCCGGTGGCCCCGGCCCTGCGCCAAACCCTGGCCCAGGCCCTGGACGGCATTTCCCGCTACCCCACCACCCGGGGTCAAACCGACCTGCGCCAGGCCATGGCCGGCTGGCTGTGCCGCCGCTTCGGTCTGGGACAGGTGGACCCCGAAACCCAGGTGCTGCCGGTCAACGGCACCCGGGAGGCGTTGTTCTCCATTGCCCAGGCGGTGCTGAATCCTTCCCCCGGCGAGCCTCCGCCCCTGGTGGCCATGCCCAACCCCTTCTATCAGATTTACGAAGGGGCCACCCTCATGGCCGGCGGCAAACCACTTTATGTGAACGCCACCCCCGCCAACGGCCTGCTGCCGGATTACGAACGTCTCGCCCCGGAACTCCTGGACCGAGTGGAACTGCTCTATCTCTGCTCCCCGTCCAACCCCACCGGGGCAGTGTTTTCCCTGGAACGACTCCAGGCCCTGATCCGGCTGGCCGACCGGCATGATTTCGTGATCGCCTCCGACGAATGCTATTCGGAAATCTGGTACGACCAGCCGCCGCCCGGTTTGTTGGAAGCCGCCTGGCGGATGGGCCGCACCGGTTTCGAACGCTGTCTGGTGTTCCACTCCCTTTCCAAGCGCTCCAACATGCCCGGCGCCCGAACCGGCTTCGTGGCCGGAGACGCTGCCCTGCTGGCGGGTTATTTCAAGCTCAGAACTTATACCGGTTGCGCCACCCCACCCTTTATCCAGGCGGCGGCGGTGGCCGCCTGGCAGGACGAAAGCCATGTGGAGGACAACCGCCGCCAATACCGGGAAAAGCTGGCCGATGCCGAGGCGATTCTGGCTCCGGTGCTGCCGGTCAATCGTCCCCAGGCCGGCTTCTATCTCTGGCTGGAGGTCCCCGGAGACGGCGAGGCCTTCACCCGCGCCCTCTATGCCGATCACGGCGTGACTGTGCTGCCCGGCGCCTACCTGGGCCGGGACCACGGCGCGGGCAACCCCGGCAACCCCTATGTGCGGGTGGCCCTGGTGGCCCCCCCGGATGTGAACCGGGAGGCCATGAAACGCTTGGCCCGTTGCGCCCGGGACATGAAGTGATCAATCAGGAATCACGGACTGAGGAACAATGGCCGATCTCAAAAGCATCATCGAACAAGCCTGGGAAAACCGGGCAGGAATCAACCTCCGCACCCAGGGTGAGGTTCGCGAGGCGGTCCTGGCCGTCATCGAGGGCCTGGACAGCGGCAGCCTGCGGGTGGCGGAACGGAGCCCCGGCCATCCGGAAGCCACCCATGGCTGGGTGGTCAACCAGTGGGCGAAAAAGGCCGTGCTGCTGTTCTTCAAGCTGCACGACAACCAGACCCTGGGCCAGAGCGAGACCCGCTGGTTCGACAAGGTCCCCCTGAAATTCAGCGGCTGGGACGAAGCCCGCTTCCGGGCCGCCGGCTGCCGGGTGGTGCCTCCGGCCACGGTGCGCAAGGGCAGCTTCATCGCCTCCGGAGCAGTGCTGATGCCCTCCTACGTCAACATCGGCGCCTATGTGGACAGCGGCACCATGGTGGATACCTGGGCCACAGTGGGATCCTGTGCCCAGATCGGCAAGGAAGTCCACATTTCCGGCGGAGTCGGAATCGGTGGGGTACTGGAGCCCCTCCAGGCCAACCCGGTGATCATCGAGGACCACTGCTTCATCGGCGCCCGTTCCGAGGTGGCCGAGGGGGTGATCGTGGGCCAGGGGGCGGTCCTCTCCATGGGGGTCTATCTGGGCCGCTCCACCCCCATCGTGGATCGGGCCAGCGGAGAAATCCGCACCGGTCATGTCCCCCCCTATGCCGTGGTCGTGCCCGGCACCCTGCCCGGCAAGCCTCTGCCCAACGGCGCCCCGGGACCCAACCTCTACTGCGCGGTGATCGTCAAGACGGTGGATGCCCGGACCCGAGCCAAGACTGCCATCAACGAACTGCTCCGGGAGATGTGAGTGGCCACCGACCCGGTGGAGCTGGCGACGGCCCTGGTGCGCGCCCCGTCGGTCACGCCCCGCGATCACGGTTGCCAAACCATTCTCATCCGCCATCTGGAGGCCCTGGGATTCACCATCCACCGGCTGCGCTTCGGCCAAGTGGAAAATTTCTATGCCCGACGGGGCCAGACCGCTCCCAACTTCTGCTTCGCCGGGCATTCCGATGTGGTCGGACCGGGCGATGCCTCCCTCTGGCGCTCCCCCCCCTTCGACGCCCGGGTGGCAGACGGTGAGCTGGTGGGACGGGGCATCTGCGACATGAAGGGCGCTTTGGCAGCCATGGCCGTGGCGGTGGAAGGCTTTCTGACCGCCCACCCCGGGTTCGGTCACACCGCTGCCCCGGGCAGCCTGTCCTTCCTGATCACCGGGGATGAAGAAGGCGACGCGCTGGACGGCACCGTTCGGGTCCTGGACTGGCTGCAGCAGCGGGGCGAAACCCTGGACTGGTGCCTGGTGGGAGAACCCACCGCCAGTGCCGTGGTCGGGGATTGCGTCAAGAACGGCCGCCGGGGATCCCTCAACGGCCGCATCGTCTTCCAGGGCATCCAGGGCCATGTGGCCTATCCCCACCGGGCACTCAACCCCATCCATGCCGCCCTGGGCGCCCTGAAGGAACTGGCGGATCATGTCTTCGATACCGGCAATGCCGATTTCGAACCCACCAGCGTCCAGTTCACCGGCCTGAGCGCCGGCGACGGCAGCACCAACGTGGTGCCGGGGCTCTGCGAGGCGGCCTTCAACATCCGTTTCAATACCGAGCAGACTCCAGCCAGCCTCACGGCTACTCTGCAAACCATCCTCGATCGGGCCGTGGCGGCGGTTCCGGGCGGGCGCTTCTCGTATCACCTGGAAACCACCGTCTCCGGGCTGCCCTTCCGCTCCCGGGGCGGTCCCCTGTTGGAGGCCATCCACCGGGTCCGGGGGACCCAAGCCCCCCCCCTGGAACTCTCCACCGGCGGCGGAACTTCCGACGCCCGTTTCATCGCCCGCGTCTGCCCCCAGACCTTCGAATGGGGACTGGTGGGCACCACCATGCACAAGGTGGACGAACGCTGCCCGGTGGCCGACCTGCACCACCTGACCGCCCTCTACCAGCGTCTGCTCGAAGAGCTGTTCGATGCCACATCATCGGCATGAAAAAAGGCGGCCTCGAAGAAGCCGCCCCCTGTCCTGCCGATCAATCGATGGCCGGACAGGGTCACATGATGCGCAACCGCGCCACCGGCTCGCCTTTTTCCAGATGACGGTCAAAAATCTCACCCACATCCTCGGGCTTCACTCGGCCATACCACACCCCTTCCGGGTAGACCACCACCGTTGGACCCTGATCGCAGGGACCCATGCAGAAGGTTCCGGTGACAAACACCTGCTCGAACAGTCCGCGCTTCTCCAGTTCGGCGGCGAAGGCATCCATGACCGGGCGGGAGCCGGCCGTCCCGCAGGAACCCCGGGGGTGTCCCGGCGGACGTTGATTCATGCAGACAAACACGTGGTGCTTCGGTTTCACGTTCGACCCTCCCTGCCCATGGTACTGTATGGAATAATTCCGGTTTCCGGCCTCGTGCCCGATTGCGCTCCAGAGGCTGGCAGCCATTCTGGTCGGGCTTTGCATGCAAGTCAACTTGGGGATATAACTTCATCCAGGACTCGACGGACTCCCGCCGGAAAATCTCCCGGGATTCCCCATCACTGCCCCTCCGGGGGCATGGCACCCCCTCCCGGATCCTCGCTCCATTTCACCGCGGTCCGGCTCTCGCATCGGCAGGGAAGCGGGGGAGCCTTGTCGCAAGATCGAAAATCATGATATGCTGATGAATGCGAAAATATCCGGGGCAAAGGCCAGGGAAGGGTAACTCAGCGGGAACCTCACGAGGGCGCGTATCCCCACTCTCCGCCTCCCTCCCATGATCCATCACCTTTCGAACCGCCACGTCAGGCAAAATCGAGCAATGCCACGAACCGAGGAGACGCGAATATGCCCAGCTTTGAACTGAAAGGTCGCACCTACGAAACCGACGAAGAGGGTTACCTGATCAATCTGGCCGACTGGAACGAAGATGTGGCCGCCTACCTGGCGGAGCAGGAAAGCATCGACATGAGTACCAACCACTGGGAGGTGATCACCTTCCTGCGGGAGTACTATGAAGAGTACAAAATTGCCCCGATGATCCGCATCCTGACCAAGGCCATCGGCAAGAAACTCGGCAAGGACAAGGGCAATACCAAGTACCTGTACGACCTGTATCCGGGCGGACCCGCCAAGCAGGCCTGCAAAATCGCCGGACTGCCCAAGCCCACCGGCTGCGTCTGACCCACGCCCTCGCGGCGCGTGGCCGGCAAAACCGGCAAACCGGCTGCCATTACGCCTTCATCCATGTGAAGAACGGATGGCAGCCGGTTTCTTTATGGATTCCACCCCGATTGCAATCCACCATTTCTGGAGGGAGGGAGCCCGATGTTGGCCCTGATCGCGTATGCCGCCCTGCTGGTGTTCTTCATCGGCTTCACTTGGCGAATTCTGACCTATTGGAGATCCCCCGCTCCATTGAAGATCCCCACCACACCCGCCCCCACCAGCACTGGCGGCGTGGTCTGGCGGCTCTTCACCGAAGTGGCTTTCTTCAACAGCCTCTTCAAGGGCAACAAATGGACCTGGGCGGGCGGCTATCTCTTCCACGCCGCCCTGGCCGTGGTGCTGATCCGTCACCTGCGCTATTTCGTGGATTCCCTGCCCCCCTTCTTCGCCTACATCCAGATCGCCGGCATCATCGCCGGACTGATCATGGTGAAGGCCCTGGGGTTTCTGCTGATCCGGCGCCTGTGGGTGGCCCGCACCCGCGCCATTTCCTCCCTGGCCGACTATCTCATCCTGGCGCTGCTCCTGGCCATCGGCCTCTCCGGGCTGCTGATGAAATTCGTCTTTCGGCCCGACATCGTGGAAATCAAGACCGCCATGATCAACTGGGTCACCTTCCAGGAGGTCACCACCCCGGGAGATGCCCTGTTCCTGTTGCACTTCGTGCTGGTCCTGCTGCTGATGGCCATCTTCCCCTTCAGCAAGCTGATGCACATGGGCGGCCTCTTCTTCAGCCCCACACGCAACCAGGTGGACAATCCCCGGGAACGGAAACACGTCAATCCCTGGGCCAACAAGGCGGTGGAGTGACCCCCAACCCCCGAAGGAGCGGACCCCTGACATCGAGGAGTGCGGCAAGTGGCTGACATCGCGGTTCCGGAAGTCAAGAAGGATATCGAAACCCCTCTGCCCCAAGAGGGAACCATGGCCCATCTGCAGCCCTTTCCGGCTGCCGAACAGCACATGAAACCCCTGAATTTCCCCCCCACCCGGGTGGAGAACTGGCAACAGAAAGGGGTCGAAAAGCTGGGGGAGATGCTGAAGAAATACCGGTCCCTCCAGGTCTTCATGGATATCTGCGTCAAGTGCGGCTCCTGCACCGACAAGTGCCATTATTTCCTGGGCACCGGGGACCCCAACAACATGCCGGTGCAGCGCGCCGAACTGCTGCGCAGCGTCTACCGCCGCTACTTCACCCCCGCCGGCAAGCTGTTCCCCAAGGTCGTCAACGCCGTCGACTTGGACGAAGACACCCTGAAGAAGTGGTTCACCTACTTCCACCAGTGTTCCCAGTGCCGCCGCTGCTCGGTGTTCTGCCCCTACGGCATCGACACCGCCGAAATCTCCATGGCCGCCCGTGAGATCATGGATTCCATCGGCGTGGGCCACAAATACACCACCGAGATCATCGGCAAGGTCCATTCCATTGGCAACAACCTGGGCATCCCCCAGCCTGCCCTCAAGGGGACTCTCCAGTTCCTGGAAGAGGACATGCTGGACAACACCGGCCACGAGGTGCGCCTGCCCCTGGATCAGGAAGGCGCCGAAGTGCTGCTGGTGCCCCCCTCGGCGGACTTCTTCAGCGAACCCCACATCCAGTCCCTCATGGGCTACGCCAAGGTGTTCCACCAGGCCGGCATCTCCTTCACCGTCAGTTCCTACGGCTCCGAGGCGGCCAACTTCGGCATGTTCATCGGCAGCTACGACCAGAAGCAGAAAATCGCCAAGCGCATCGCCGACCAGGCCCGGGAACTGAAAGTGAAACGCATCGTGGTGGGCGAATGCGGCCACGCCTGGCGCGTGGCCTACAGTTTCTGGAACACCCTCAATGGCCCCTTCGACTTCCTGGACCCCCGGTATCCGGTGCCCCAGCATGTCTGCGAGTTCACCTACGACCTCTACAAACAGGGCGCCCTGGTCTTCGACAAGGAAGCCAACGACGCCCATACCATCACCTTCCACGACTCCTGCAACGTGGCCCGGGCCTCCCGCATGGGCTCCAGCTGCGGCGGACAGTTCGAAATTCCCCGGGCATTGATCAAGGCCACCGCCAACAAGTTCGTGGACATGGATCCCGATACCACCCACGAAAAAACCTTCTGCTGCGGCGGTGGTGGCGGGCTGCTCACCGACGAACTGATGGATCTGCGGGTCCGCGGCGCCCTGCCCCGGATCACCGCCCTGAAACGGGTCATGGATGAAAAAGGCGTCAACTACCTGGCCCTGATCTGCGCCATCTGCAAAGCCCAGTTCAACAAGATCCTGCCCATGTACGGCATCCCCATGGACATGGTGGGTGGCGTACATGCCCTGGTCAGCAACGCCATTCAGCTGGGGGCCAAAAAAGGCATCGTCTGACCGACCGGCGAACTCGCGCCGAACCCGTGCGGTCCGGGACGCCTCCAACAAGGATCCCGGGCCGCACCGATGCCCGAAATGCCATCCGGCTTTCAAAGGGAATCAAAATCCATGAGCCGCTCCCACGGACGCCGGGCCAACCAGTTGCGTCCGGTCACCATCACCCGGGGGTTCATCCGCCACGCCGAAGGGTCCTGCCTGATCGCCTGCGGCGCTACCCAGGTGATCTGCACCGCCACCGTGGAAGAAAGCCAACCCCGCTGGATGCGCCAGCAACATCCCGATCGGGGCTGGATCACCGCCGAATACGGCATGCTGCCCCGCGCCACCTCCGAGCGCACCGCCCGGGAGGCCACCCGGGGAAAGCAGAGTGGAAGAACTCTTGAAATACAAAGACTCATAGGAAGATCCCTGCGTGCGGTCGCGGACCTGGACAAACTGGGCCGCCGCACCATCTGGATCGACTGCGACGTGATCCAGGCCGATGGCGGCACCCGTACCGCCTCCATCACCGGAGCCTTCGTGGCCCTGATGGATGCCTGTCGCACCCTCAGCGAGCAAAACAAAATCAAGGAATTGCCCATCATGGATTCGGTGGCGGCCGTCAGTTGCGGCCTCCTCGACGGCACCCCCATGCTGGACCTGGATTATCAGGAGGATTCCGCCTGCGACACCGACATGAACTTCGTCATGACCGGCAAAGGCGGCTTCGTGGAGATCCAGGGCACCGCCGAGGGGGGCCCTTTCAACCGGACAGAGTTCGATGCCATGGCCACCCTGGCCGAGGAGGGCATCCGCCAGTTGATCGGCATCCAGAACAAGGCCTTCCTCAAGGCGGCTGCCGGCGGGGAATGACACCCCTCGCCCTGTATCTTCACATCCCCTTTTGCACCCGCAAGTGCCCCTATTGCGACTTCCACTCCCGGGAGACCAACCCGGTTCCCGAAGCCCGCTACGTCCGGGCAGTCATTCAGGAGTTGGACCTCTGGCGGGCCCGTGCCGACCTGGATGACCGTCCCCTGCACAGCCTGTTTTTCGGCGGCGGTACCCCATCGCGCTTTTCCCCCGGGGCCATCGACACCCTCCTGACGGCCATCCGCGACCGCTGGTCCCTGGAACCGGACTGCGAGATCACCTTGGAAGCCAATCCGGAGTCGGTCAGCCCGGACCGGCTGGCCGGCTACCAGGCGGCGGGGGTCAACCGGTTGAGTCTGGGCGTGCAGGCCCTGGATCGGGACCGGCTGGCGCTGCTGGGACGAATTCACGATGTGGCAGGGGCACAGCGGGCCTTCCTGGCCGCCCGGGCGGCAGGCTTCGACAACATCGGCCTGGACCTGATTTATGCCACCCCGGGGCACAGTCCGAACCTCTGGCGCCGGGAACTGGCCGAGGCCATGGCCTGGGGGCCGGACCATCTCTCCTGCTACAGCCTCACCCTCGAACCCGGCACCCCATTCGCCCAACAGCATCCCGGGGAACCGGTAATGGGCGAGATCGGGCTGGCCCTGTTCGAGCTAACCCGGGAGATCCTGGCTGGTCAGGGTTGGATGCCCTACGAAATCAGCAATTTCTCCCGGCCGGGATACACCTGCGCCCACAATCGCAACTATTGGGAATTCGGGGATTACCTGGGAGTTGGCTGCGCCGCCCATGGCAAATTGACCGCACCGGACGGCACCATCCGCCGAACCGAAGGAACGGTGGAGGTGGAGGATTATCTGGCCCGGCTGGAAGGCGGGGGGTCCCCCTGGATCACGGACCGGATCCTGCCCCGCCAGGAAGCGGCGGCGGAATGCCTGATGATGGGACTGCGGCAGACCGTCGGTCTGGACCGGAGCCGCCATGCCCGGCTGGCGGGTGAGGATATCACGGTGCTGAAACAGGCCGAGCTGGCCCTGCTGGTGGCGGAAGGCCTGGCGATCCTGACCCGGAACCGCCTGGCGCTGACTCCCAGGGGGATTGCCTTGACCGACAGCATCCTCCTCCGGTTGCTGTGACTTCAATGGATGGGGGAAGGCTCCCTCCACCCGTCCATCGATGGAAGGCGGACGCCGCTGCTGCCCGTCAATCCTCGATGATATCGCCGCGCATGGCCTCCTTGTGGGCCACGGGAAAAGCGCCGGAATCCCCATCCAGGGGATTGAGCCAGTAGCGCATGGAACCCACTTGGCCGTAGCGGTCATACATGGTGTTCCAGCCTTTGACGTAGAGGGGGCACTCGTTGTTGAAGCAGACCAGCAGCAGCTCGGAACCGAATCCCAGACCATCGGAAAAATTGCTGGGGGGAACCTGCAATGTCTTCAACGTGTCGTTGCAGTGGGGACATTTTTTTTTCGCGTCTGCTGGCGTCATCTGAAACCCTCCTGGTCCGACATCCGGTTCAATGGCCGACCTGGTCCCTGATCCAGGCCGGTACGGCGTTCAGGGCATCGTTCAAAGCCTCGGGCCGGGTGCCCCCACCCTGGGCCATGTCGGACCGGCCCCCGCCCTTGCCCCCCACCCTGGAGGATACGAAGCGGATCAGATCCCCGGCCTTGACCCGGCCGGTGAGGTCCTGGGTCACCCCGGCGATGAGGGAAACCCTGCCCTCCGCCGGAACCCCAAGCAGGACCACGCCCGAACCCATTCGGTCCTTCAGCCGATCAAGAAGTTCCCGCAGACCCTTGGATTCCACGCCCTCCAGACGTTCCACCAGCAGGGGGATTCCGACCACCTCCCGAACCCGGGCGAGCAGGTCGTCCACCAGATTGCCGGACATGGCGGAGCGGGCTTTCCCCAGCTCTTTTTCCAGTTCCTTCTGCCGATTCAGCAGCCGTTCGATGCCTTCGACCACCTGTCCGGGGGCAATTCTGAGCAGACCGGCGGCCCGCTTGAGGGTCTGGCCGTCCCGTTGGTAGCTCTCCCGGGCCACCGGACCGCACACCCCCTCGATGCGCCGCACCCCGGCGGCCACGGCGCCTTCGGCCACGATGCGCAACAGGCCAATGTCCCCGGAGCGCGCCACATGTGTGCCTCCGCACAATTCCATGCTGTCGCCGATGCGGACCACCCGCACCGCCTCGCCATACTTCTCCCCGAACAGGGCCATGGCCCCCTCGGCCACTGCTTCGTCGGGGGTCATCACCCGGGTCTGCTGGACCACGTTGGCCCAAATGGCCTGATTGACTGCTCCCTCCACCCGCTCCAGCTCCTCGGGGGTGAGGGCCTGGAAATGGGAAAAATCGAATCGCAACCGCTCGGGCCCCACCAGGGATCCAGCCTGCTTGATGTGTTCCCCAAGGGTCAACCGCAAGGCACGGTGCAGCAGATGGGTGGCGGAGTGATGCATGCGGATGCGCCCCCGTCGGACCGGATCCACCACCAGGATCACCG
Organism: Magnetococcales bacterium DC0425bin3; assembly: GCA_002753665.1. GTDB lineage: Bacteria > Pseudomonadota > Magnetococcia > Magnetococcales > DC0425bin3 > DC0425bin3. The sequence goes on along the minus strand of PEAP01000007.1, from coordinate 18,090 downwards.
GATCCCCCTCGGCCAGGAAGCCCTGTTCCAGGCGTCCATGATGGACAAAGAGATCCGCCAGAGGTTTCTGGCAGTCGCCGACCCGAAAGACCGCCCCGGTGGGGGTAGTCAACGTGCCGCTGTCGCCCACCTGACCGCCCGACTCGCCGTAGAACGGCGTCTGGTTGACGATCACCCGCCCCTCGGTGCCAGCCTCCAGGCGCGATACCCGGACGCCATCCACCACGAGGGCCTGGACCACCCCCTGGGCGGTTTCGGTGCCGTAGCCGAGGAATTCGGTGGCGCCGCAGGCCTCCCGCATCTCATGGTAGAGGCCCGCCACCCGTTCCTCACCGGAGCCCACCCAGGCGGCCCGGGCCCGGGCCTTCTGTTCCGCCATGTGGCGTTCGAAGCCTTCCTGATCCAAGGCAATCCCCCGATCCCGGGCGATGTCGGCGGTGAGGTCCACGGGAAAGCCGTAGGTGTCGTAGAGAGTGAAGACCGCCTTGCCGTCCAGCACCGCCCCGGGCTGCAACCCGGCCAGAGCCTCTTCCAGCAGCTTGAGGCCGGAACCCAGGGTGGTGGCGAAACGCCGTTCCTCGTTTTCCACCACCCGAACCACGGTCTCCTGCTGGCCGATCAACTCCGGATAGGTCTCCCCCATGGTGGATACCAGGGATTCGACCAACTCGTGCATGAAGGGCCGTTCCAGCCCCAGCAAGCGCCCATGGCGCATGGCCCGCCGCATGATGCGGCGCAGGACATACCCCCGCCCCTCGTTGGAGGGCAGCACCCCATCGGCGATGAGAAAACCGGTGGCCCGCAGATGATCGGCGATCACCCGCAGGGAGACCCGCCGGGATTCGTCACAGTCCTCGAACCGCAGGCCACACTGGCGTGCGGCGGCCCGGATCAGCGGCTGGAAAAAATCGGTGTCGAAGTTGCTGGTCTTGCCCTGGACCACCGCCGCCATGCGTTCCAACCCGGCGCCGGTATCGATGCAGGGATTGGGCAGGGGGGCCAGGTTGCCGGCCGCGTCCCGGTCGTACTGCATGAAGACCAGGTTCCAGATCTCCACGAAGCGGTCGCCATCCTGATTCTCGGAGCCGGGCGGGCCCCCGGGAATCTCCGGGCCGTAGTCGTAGAAGATTTCCGAGCAGGGACCACAGGGACCGGTTTCGCCCATGGACCAGAAATTGTCGCTGGTGGGGATGCGGATCACCTTCTCCGCCGGCAGTCCCACCGTCTGCCGCCAGATATCATAGGCTTCGTCATCCTCGGCGTAGACGGTCACCAGCAACCGCTCCGGGGGCAATCCCAGTTCCCGGGTGACGAATTCCCAGGCCATGGGAATTGCCCCGGTCTTGAAGTAGTCCCCGAAGGAAAAATTGCCCAGCATTTCGAAAAAGGTGTGGTGGCGGGCGGTGCGCCCCACGTTTTCCAGATCGTTGTGCTTGCCCCCGGCCCGCACACATTTCTGGACCGTGACCGCCCGCCGGTAGTCCCGACGCTCCTCGCCCAGGAACAGGCTCTTGAAGGGCACCATTCCGGCATTGGTGAACAGCAGGGTGGGATCGTTGCCAGGGATCAGGCTGGCGGAGGGAAGGTGCCGATGGTCGCGTTCCTGGAAGAACGTCACGAAGCGTTTGCGGATTTCGTTTCCTGTCATGCCCACTGCATCCTCCGACCATCGGGTCAGCGCAGCACCTGGCGGATGGTATCCGCGTCGAAGCCCCGCCGCATCAAGTAATCGTACCGTTTTTTCAGTGACTTCGTATCCTGTGCCGGAGCGGATCCGAACCGTTTCTCCAAGGCACTCCGGGCCAGGGCAATCGCATCGGTTTCGGCCAACAACCGGTCCAGAGCCGCCTCGGCCAGCTCCGCGGCCACCTCCAGGGAACGCAGCTCCAGCCGCACCCGTCCCGGGCCGTAGCGACGATCCAACAGACGGTTGCGGGCCAGGGATTCGGCGAACGCGGCATCGTTCAGACAGCCCGAGGCCTGGCAGCGTTCCAGGGCCTCCGCCACCGCCGCGGGCGAAGCCCCCTTGGCCCGCAGCTTGCGGCCCAGTTCCACCACGCCGTGGGGACGCAGGGCCAGACACCGGAGGGCCAGATCGTAAACGCGAGCATCGTCCATCTCAATGGATTACCCGTCTCCGGGTCTCGGTCCAGGAGGAAAAACCGGGCAAAGACTCACCGTCCCCGGGCTTTTTTGAGGGAGAAGACATAGGCCAGGACTTCGGCTACCGCCTTGAAGAGATCGGGCGGGATGGATTGCTCCAGATCCACGTCCCGGAAGAGGGTGCGGGCCAGGGGCGGATTTTCCACCAGGGGCACCTTGTGTTCCTTGGCCACTTCCCGGATGCGGGCCGCCACGGCGTCCACGCCCTTGGCCACCACCCTGGGCGCCTGCATTTCCCCCGGGACGTAGCGCAACGCCACCGAGTAATGGGTGGGGTTGGTGATCACCACATCGGCCTTGGGCACCTCCTGCATCATGCGCCGCTGGGCCATCTCCCGCTGGATCTGGCGGATACGGCCCTTGAGCAGGGGGTCACCTTCGGTTTGTTTCAGCTCGTCCTTGACCTCCTGCTTGGTCATGCGCAACCCTTTGAGGTGTTCGAATTTCTGGTAGGAAAAATCGAGGATGGCCAGTACCAGGAAGGCCAGGGCCACCCGCCAAAGGATCTCGAACACCACCGAGGTCAGGACCATCAGCACGCTGCCCACACTGGTGGCAGAAAGCCCCACCACGGTGTTGACGTGGTTGCGCACCCCCAGATAGACCGCCACCCCCACCACAGTCATCTTCAGCACCGACTTGACCATTTCCATCAGGGAGCGGGAGGAAAACAGCCTTTTGAACCCCTTGAGGGGACTGATCTTGGAGAAATTGGGGGCCAGGGGTTCCAGGGTGAACAGCCAACCATGCTGGACAAGGGAGGCCAGCAGGCCAACGACCAGGAACACTCCGAAAAACGGGGCCAGATCCAGCAACATCAGGGTCAGGATGTCCCGAACCATGGTCGCCACCCCCACCGGAGTCAGGTCATGGCTGATCGCCTCGCCCAGCAGGAAACGCATCTCCCCCTGCAACTGTCCCCACAGCTTCGGCCCCTGGAAGAAGAACAGGGGCAGGGAAGCCAGGAATAGCAGGGCCGTGGGAACCTCCCGGGAATTGGGAACCTGTCCCTTGTTGCGGGCGTCCTGCAGTCGCTTTGACGACGGCTGTTCTGTTTTTGACTCCTGGTCTGTGTCTTCGGCCATGACAATCCCTGTTTCCTACATTCCCATCGTCCTGAATGCCATGGCGAAGAAGGCCTGGATCTCCCGGGCCAGCACATCGGAGAAGACCGACAGGGTCAACCCCATGATGACGAAGCCCATGATCTGGACCAGAGGCATGGCGACGAAAAAGACCTGGATCTGGGGTGAGGCACGGTTGATCAACCCCAGGCCCAGATAGAGCAATTTGGAGGCCACAACGATGGGAGCGGACATGAGGAAGGCCAATTGGAACAGCCGCACCAGGGCGGACACCCCGGCCTGCAGCAGGGTCTCTCCCGCAGGGATCCCGGCTCCCAGGGGCATGGTGCCAAAGGAGCGGGCCAAGCCCTCGATCATCATGTGATGGCCGTCGAGGGCGAGGAAGATCATCAGGGCGGCGAAATAGAGCAGATTGGAGATGACGTTCTCCTCCATCCCCGAGGTGGGATCCATCACCTGGGCCATGGAAAGCCCCATCTCGAAGCCGATGATGCTGCCGGCCACCTGCACCGCCACCAGCACCCAATGGATCAGGAGGCCCATCACCGCACCGATCACCACCTCCCCCATCCCGGCCAACAGGATGGCCCCCAGGTGACCTTGCCCCTCCCCCGCCCAGGGCTTCACCAGGGGATAGAGAATCCAGGTGAGGCCCACGATCAGGGCCATGCGCACCGTCATGGGTCCCACCGCCCGGGAAAAGAACGGCGCGGACAGAAAAATTCCGCTGATGCGGGAGAGGATCAGGAGCATCCGCTCCACCTCTCCCGTGGAGAATCCCATGAAATCCAGCAGAGCATTGGGGTCCACCGGGAGGATCCTCCGGCGTCAACCGATGAGGTCGGGAATGGACTCCAGCAGACCGCGGAAGTAGTCCACCAGCTTTTGGATCATCCAGGGAAGGGTCAACATCAGGGCGAACAGGGTGGCCAGGATCTTGGGGATGAAGGTCAGGGTCATTTCCTGGATCTGGGTCACCGCCTGGAGCAGAGAGATGGTGATGCCCACCACCAGGGCGGTCAGCAGCATGGGGGCCGAAATCAACAGCGCCAGCTTGAGGGCGTCGATGACCAGGGTCTGAACGGTTTCGATGGACATGGTTCGGTGGCTCCCTCCACACGGCTCCCTAATCAGAGCGTCGGGAACTACAAGAAAAGCTTGCGGTTCCCTCACGGAATCAACGAATTTCCAATCCGTTGATTCCGGCGGGGCATCCCTGCCCCGCTAGCAGCCCATTTATCAACGAGCTGCTAGCCGGCAAGGCTACCCAACAGTCTAACAGATTCATGCCCGGACCACATCATCCTTTGCAAGGCACGAAATTTGCTTACATGTTTGGGTTCGACCCTCAATTTCCGGAAATGGAGCCACAGCCCATGCCCCACCTCCGTTCTCTCGTCCTGCTCGCCCTCTTGATCACGGTGCTGTTCCAGACATCGGCCCAGGCCAGTCCCGCCAGCGAGGCCATCGCGGCCCAGATCAAGGAAAAGCAACTGGAATTCAAACTGAAACAGGAGGCCATCCGTCCACTGCAGAAGCAGTTCTTCGAGTTGGACAACGCGGTGCGCAGCATGGAGAGAACCCTGGACCATCAACGCACCCCCGTCAAACAGGCCCTGGACAAGTATCGCCGGGTGCAGTCCATCTCCCTGGACTTCCCCGAAGTCGCCACCGAAAACGAACGGCGAGAATATTTTACCACCAAGACCAAGGTGGACACCGAAACCAAACCCACCGCCGATACCCTGGTCACCCTGCGGGAGCAGTTGGCCCAGGCATACGATCGGTTGAGCGTGGCGCACCGAGAGCTGGATGCCATGGATCGGGAACTCAATGTACTCAAGGACAAACTGATTCAGGCCAATGCCATGATCCAGCTGGTCGGTGATTGAAGGCGGTCATGTCACCAGGGTCAACCCTTCCTCGATGACGTTCCAGGCTCGATGGAGTTCCGCTTCGGTGATGCAGTAGGGCGGCAGCAGATAGATCACATTGCCCAGGGGGCGGATCAGCAGGCCCTTCTCCAGAAAAAAAGCCTTGAGACGCTGGCTGGTTTCGGAGGCATATTCCTCCTTCCCGTCCCGGATATTCACCGCGGCGATGGAGCCGTGGATGCGGCCGCGATGCACCCGGGGATGGCTCATCAGTTCCAGCACCCGTCCCCGATGGATCCGTTCGATGGCCACCACCCGGGCCAGGGTTTTCTCTTTCTCGAACAGCTCCAGCGACGCCAGGGCAGCGGCGCAACCCAGGGGATTGGCGGTGAAGGAATGGCCGTGGGCAAAGGCCTGGTCGAAACCGTCCCCCAGAAATGCCTGATAGATCTCCTCCCGGCATACGGTCACCGACAGGGGCATGAAGCCCCCGGTCAAGCCCTTGGACAGGCAGATGATATCCGGTGCCACCCCCGCCTTGTGACAGGCGAACAGAGCGCCGGTGCGGCCGAATCCGGTCATCACCTCGTCGAAGATCAAGGGAATCCCGGACTGCTTGAGTTTGGCCGCCAGCCCCCGCAGGAACTCGGGCCGACACATACGCATCCCGGAAGCTCCCTGGACCAGGGGTTCGATGATCACGCCGGCGCAGTCCGGCCCGTTCCGGTCCAGGTAACGGTTGAGGGCGGTCAATACCGCCGCCTCCTTGTCCTCCACCTCCCCGTCGCCCATCCAGGTGGCCGGGTATGGCAGCATATCCACATGGAACAACATGGTCTCGAAGGCATCGAAAAATCCCGAGGTCCGTCCGGCGGACATGGCCCCCACCGTATCGCCGTGATACCCCCCCTCGAAGGCCAGAAATCGGGATCGCCGTTGCCCCCGGTTGAGCCAGTACTGGCAGGCCATCTTGAGGGCCACCTCCACGGCGGTTGAGCCGTTATCGGAAAAAAACACGCGGCTGAGCCCGCCGGGCAGCCGGGCGGCCAGACGGCTGGCCAGCCTCACCGCCGGTTCATGGGTGAAACCGGCGAAGATCACCTGCTCCAGGCGGGCGGCCTGATCGGCGATGGCCCGAACGATGGCCGGATGGGTATGGCCATGGATGGTCACCCACCAGGAACTGATCAGGTCCAGATATTTGCGTCCATCCGCGCCATGCAGGGTGGCCCCCTCCGCCGCCACCACCGGGATGGGCGACGGAGTGGTCTTCTCTTGAGTAAAAGGATGCCAGACATGCCGCCGGTCCAGGCTGGCCAGATCGTTCCCCCGACTCATCCGGTCTCCTCCAGCCGCTTTTTCCAGTCTGGATGGACCCTCACCTCCCGGTCCAGGGCCGCGCCGGTCAGGGGATCGATGGGAGGGATTTCCGCCAGTACGCCGACCCGGCCATGGTGGCGAATCGCCTCCCGGTTGGCCAAATCGGCAGAGCCATTGAGGATCACCCCGGCCACCCGCAACCTCCGAGCGCGCAATGCTTCCAGACTGAGCAGGGTATGGTTGATGGTTCCCAGGGCCGTGCCAGCCACCAGGACCACCGGCAGGGCCAGACGCACCATCAGGTCCACCATGCAGTCCCGGTCGTTGAGAGGCACCAGGACGCCCCCCGCCCCTTCCACCACCAGAACCCCCGCCCCGGCAGGACAGTGGAAATCATCCAGGGCAATGGTCACCCCCTCGGCCGCGGCGGCCTCGTGGGGAGAACGGGGTTTCTTGAACACATGGGTGGACGGACAGCAGGCACTGGCCTCCAGCCCGGCCAGCCGCCGCACCATCTGGCTGTCAGTCTCGCCCTCCAGACCGGACTGGACCGGCTTCCAGTAGATGCCTTTCAGGGACCGAACCAGCCAAGCCGCCGCCACCGACTTGCCCACTCCAGTGCCGGTGCCAGTGATGAACAGCCCCCGGGGCTCACCGGTCATTGGCCAACCTTTTTTCCAATAGTCCCTCAAGGGCACCTGATTCCCGGGCCGCATCGTATTTTTTCGCCAACCCGTCCATGCGGGAGGTCAGGGTGCCATCCTCCCGGGCCGCATCGTATTTCCCTTCCAGCGCCTCCACCCGCTCCCGGGAAACCCCCAACCCCTGGGCTGCGGCCCGCATCAGGGCACGCTGGCCGTCCGACAACCCCGTGCCGGAAGTCAACCCCAACGCACCAGCCATGTCCTCGAATTCCCCGGAATTCTTTCCCATCAGGGAACGGCCTGCGGCGTCCAGGCTGCCCACATCGGCTTCTCCGCCCAACAGGATTTCCTTGGAGACCAGCCCGGTAAAAGTGTTGTCCTCCGCTTTCAGGGCGTCCCGCTCCTTCTGCAACCGATGGGTCAACTTGCCCCACAGCCCGTGGGGAACCCCCGGTTCGTCATAGGCGGCATCGAAGTCTCCCTCGTCCACTTCTTCGAACTCCCATTGCGCCTTGTTCTCTGGATCGGAACAGCCCCCGGCGATCACCAGAAACAGGCCCAGTCCCACGGGCCAACCATACCGGAATCTCCCTTTCATGGCTTATTCCTCCTCCAAACCTGCCACCAGACTCCTTCACTACACCTCGATCCGCTCCACCTGGAAGCCGGCGTCCTCGATCATCCGCACGGTGCGGTCGGTGGCGTGGCCGCCGGTGTTCAGATATCCTTCGCTGAACACGGAGTTGGCAGGAAAGAGGGCCAGGGACTCCAGAGACCGCAGATTGGCCTCCCTCCCGCCGGCGGCGCGAATTTCGGCTTCCGGGTTGATGAACCGGAACAGGGCCAGCACCCGCAGGCAGTACTCCGGGGTAAGATGGACCAGGGGACCCAGCTTGGCGCCCTCCACATGAACGTAGAAGTTGACCGGAATGGACCGGGCCGCCAGCCGCCGCAGGGTGTGGGCCACTGTCACGATGTCCTCCGCCTGCTCGCCCATCCCGATGATAATCCCGCTGCACACCTCCATGCCAGCACCGCGGGCCGCCTCCAGGGTGGCCAGACGGTCGGCATAACTGTGGCTGGAGCAGATGTTGCCGTAGTGGCCCTCGGCGGTGTTGAGGTTGTGATTGTAGCGATCCAGACCCGCTTCTTTCAGGGTCCGGGCCATCTCCCCGTCGATGAATCCCGCCGACAGGCAAACCTCCACCGGCCATTGGGCCTTGATGCGCCGCACCAGATCGGCCATCCGCTCCACCCGCTCCCGGCCGGGTCCCCGCCCGGAGAGAACGATGCAGTAGCGGTAGGCCCCGGCCGCGTGGGCCTTGCGGGCGCCTTCCAGGATCTCCTCGTCCGGTTTGATGCGAAAGACCGGGATCTCGGCCTTGCTGCCGGCGGCCTGGGCGCAGTAGTTGCAGTCCTCGGGGCAGAGGCCGTTCTGCACGTTGTTGAGGATGTGAATCCGCACCCTTTTGCCGAAGTGGCGTTCCCGCACCCGAAAGGCGGCATCCAGAAGGGGCAGCAGCTTCACTTCCGGATCGGTGAGAACCCGCAAGGCCGTCTCCTGGGAAAAGGTCCCCCCTTCCAGAGCGGTATCGGCCAGATGACGATAAAAGCCGGTGGGCATGGTTCAGGCGTCCCTGGTGAAAAAGCCGTAGAGAATGTGGTAGGTGACGGTAAATCCGTCCCCCGCCGCCGGGTTCATGGTCCGCAACAGCCGGCGCAAGTCACCGGCGGAAACAGGCTGATGGTCAACAGCGGCCCGATGGGCCCCTATCGCCTTGAGTTCTTGAAGAAAATCCAATCCGGAAGGATGAGAGACGGCAATGTACTCCTCCTCCAGCCAACCCCGTCCCCCCGCCGGCCACCAATCCCGCAATGTTCCGGCGGTGGGATAGTCGGGAGTCCCGCAGGCCACGCCCTGACGGTTGCAGATCCCACGCCATTCCCGAAAGGTCTCCTCCCCCAGGGTGGCAAAGGCCAGATGACCGTCGGGCACCAACAAGGCCGCCATCCGCGCCAAAGCTCCGGGCAGGTCGGTGAACCACTGGAAGGTCATGCTGGAGGCGATCAGGTCCAGGAATCCTTTGGTGGCGAGCCGCTCGCCATCCATCACCGCAAAGGCCCGACGACCCGGCTGGAACGCCAGATGATCCCGACACCGGTGAACCATGGCCGGAGCGAGGTCGGTGTGCAGAAACCATCCCCGGGGCCGGATCCGCTGCAGGGCAGTACTCAGAAAGCCGCTGCCGCACCCCAGTTCCAGCACCCGGGGTTCCCCGGCCAGGGGCAGAGCCGCCAGCCGTTCTCCCAGACGATCCGCCACCTGCCGTTGGACCCGGGCCCGTTCATGGTAGGCCCCCGCCCCTTCGAAGGCGATGGCCACCCGCCGTTTATGGTTCAGCGTCCCGATGGGATTCATGGGCAGTCCCATTGTCCCCTCCATAAGGGTTCAAGCTTCCCTCATCCATCAAAATCTGCTGGAAGGCCGCGATCCGCTCCGCACACCAGGCGGGCCTGATCAATGGCAACAGATGCCCCGAATCGGCATACCAATGGACCTGACGTCCTGTCGCTTCGAAGCTGGCCCGGGTGATGGCCGGCGTCACCACCCGGTCGCCATCGCAGGCCAGCGCCAGCAGGGGCCGGTCCCAGGCGGCCAGGAATCCCCGGACATCCCACTCGGCCAGCCAGTCCAGGCCCAGGGCCAACCGTTCCCGGTCCATCCCCGGCACCGCCACCGGCCCCAGGTCCGCCGGCAAGCCGGCCTTGATCCGAAAATCCCGCAACAATCCATCGGGGTCGGTGCCGCAGCGAGCCCGCATGGCCGCCGGAATCCGCGGACTCACCCCGGCGGAAAACCCTTCCCCCCGAGTAAAACGCGCAAAGCCGTTGACGCTCACTAGGCCCAAACAGTTCTTCCGATGCTCCGGATCCACGGCCAGCTGCCGTATCAGCCACAAGAAGCCCAAAGAGTGACCCACCCCCACCCAGGGCACCGCCTGGGGCAGGACAGCCTTGGCCGGACCGAAAAAACCCAGATCGATCAGGTGGTGGCGAGAGCCCGACAAACGGCGGGTCACCCCGCGCCACAATCCCGGTCCCAGGGCCCAGCCATGGACCCACAGGCCATCCCCCCGTCATCTATCCCCCCCCCCCTCGATCAAACGGGCCATGACCGGAACAGCGGCCAGCAGCCGGTCCAGATCGTCGGTCCCATGGGCAGCCCCCAGGGTGAAACGAATCCGGCAACCGCCGGCGGGAACCGTGGGCGGCCGAATGGCCACTGCCAGCAGCCCCTCCTGCTCCAGGCGGGCCGAAAGAGCCAGGACAGTGCTTTCCTCCCCGGCCACCACCGGGATGATCTGGGTATCGGAAGCGCCGGTATCCAGCCCCGCCTCCCGAAAGGTGTGCCGTACCCGAACCGCTGTCGCCAGCAGTTGCCGACGTTCGGCTTCCAGGGTAGGCAGCAGGTCCAGGGCGGCATCCATGGCCCCCAGCACCCCCGGGGGCAGGGCGGTGGCATAGATGAACCCGCCACTGTTGTTGACCAGGTATTCCGCCATCTCCTGGCTACAGGCGGCATAGGCTCCGAACCCCCCCAGCCCCTTGCTGAAGGTGCCCATGGCCAGATCCACCCGACCAGGATGGACGGCGCTGAGGCCAAAACCGTTGGGGCCCAGCACCCCGGTGGCATGGGCCTCGTCCAGGTAGAGAAACGCCCCATGGCGCTCCTTGAGGTCCAGCAATCCCGCCAAGTCCACCCGGTCTCCGTCCATGCTGAACACGGTTTCGGACAGGATGAACCGCGGCCCGGGCCGTTGCCGATGCCGTTGCAGCAGGCTTTCCAGATGGTTCAAGTCATTGTGACGGTACCGGATCTGCCGCACACCGGCGGCCCGGCAGCCATGGTGAATGCTGGCGTGGTTGAGACGGTCGGAAAAGACCAGCGGTTCCCGGCCCAGAACCTCCCGATCCAACAGGGCGGCCAGAATGGCCGCATTGGCCTGAAAGCCGGAGTTGAACACCAGGGCCACCGCGCTGCCCTTGCCCCGGGCCAGCTTGTCTTCCACCGTCTTGAAGGGTTCCAGGTTGCCGCAGATCAACCGGGAAGCCCCGGAGCCGGCACCCCAGCGTTCGGTCCATTCCCGGGCCCGTTCGATCAACAGCGGATGGTGGGTCAATCCCAGATAATCGTTGGAAGAAAAATTGATCAGCTCCCGGTCCCCGGTCCGGACCCGACCCCCCGGTCCGGGACTCAGCAACCGCAACGTCCGCAGCCGACCCCCGGATCGGCGCTGGCGGGTAAACCCCGCATAGGCTTCATACGGCACGCACCACCTCGCCCGCCGTCGGCGGCATGGGAGTTGTCAACCAGAACGACAAAATCGGTTTACCAATATGACAACCTCTGCCAGGAGGGTCAACCGTTTTCCTGCTTCGGCAAGGTGATCCATCCCCCCTCATCGTAGGCTTCCAGGGAGTTGAACCGGGCCTTGTAGCTCATCTTGGGACAATCGGCGACCCAATAGCCCAGGTAGAGCCAGGAGCGCCCCTCCCGCAGGGCCTGGGCGGTCTGCCAGAGGATGGCGAAGGTGCCGGGACTGCGGGCAGCCAGATCGGGATCGAAGAAGGTATAGACCGCCGACAGGCTGTGGGGCTGCACGTCGGTGACGGCCACCAGGGCGAGGCGCCCATCCAGGCGGAATTCGTGGAACCGGGTATGGGCCCAGTGGGCCCCCAGGAAATTCATGAAATCGGCCGGTTCGGGTTGTCCATGGGTCCCCCCCGAGTGGCGGATGGCGAGATAGCGGCGGTAGAGTTCGAAGTATTCCCTGCGAAAGCCGGAGGTGCGATTCTCGTGGACCAGGTCCCGGTTGCGCTTCCAGATCCGGCGCAGGGTGCGGCCGGGCTGGAAGCGGGCCACCGGAATCCGCACCGGCACGCAGGACCGGCAGGCCCCGCAGTAGGGACGGTAGACATGCTCGCCACTGCGGCGAAAGCCCCGTTCCAACAGATGGTCGTACAGGGCCGGGTTCATGGGCTGCCCTGGATCCACGAACAGAGTGGCTGCCTCCCGGCCGGGCAGATAGCCGCAGGGATGGGGAGGCGTCAGATAGAGATTGAGCCGCGGAGGAAAGCCGCCTGGCTGCCAGGGTGTGGTCATGCTATCGGCCTCGTTCCCAAAGAGGGAAATTTCCTGCACTTGCAAATTGTCGGCATTAACCGCACCATCCTCGGTGCCGGCTGCTTCCCAACCACCGAGGATTCCATGTTCAAAGGCACCACCATACTATCGGTCCGCCGCGGAGCAAACGTGGTCATGGGCGGCGACGGCCAGGTGACCCTGGGCAACATCGTGGTCAAGGCCAACGCCCGCAAGGTCCGCTTCATGAACGACGGCCAGGTTCTGGCCGGTTTCGCCGGGGCCACCGCCGACGCCTTCACCCTCTTCGACCGATTCGAGGGCAAACTTTCCAAGCACAACGGCATTCTGGTGCGAGCGGCCGTGGAGCTGGCCAAGGATTGGCGGACCGACCGCATCCTGCGCCGCCTGGAGGCGATGCTGGTGGTGGCGGACCGTCAGACCAGCCTGCTGATCTCCGGCACCGGGGATGTCCTGGAGCCCGAAGATGGCCTGATGGCCATCGGCTCCGGCGGCCCCTATGCCCAGGCCGCTGCCCGGGCCCTGCTGCAGAATACCGACCTGAGCCCCCGCCAGATCACCGAAAAAGCCCTGGCCATCACCGCCGATATCTGTATTTATACCAATCTCAACCTGACCATTGAAGAGCTGTAAATGTCCGAATTCACTCCACGCGAAATCGTCTCCGAGCTGGACCGCTACATCATCGGCCAGAACGAGGCCAAACGGGCGGTGGCCATCGCCTTGCGCAACCGCTGGCGGCGCCACCGGCTGGACCCCGCCATGCGCGAGGAGGTCTATCCCAAGAACATCCTGATGATCGGTCCCACCGGCGTGGGCAAAACCGAAATCGCCCGGCGGCTGGCCAAGCTCTCCAACGCCCCTTTCATCAAGGTGGAGGCCACCAAGTTCACCGAGGTGGGTTATGTGGGCCGGGACGTGGAATCGATCATCCGGGATCTGGCGGACATGGCGGTCAAAGGCGCCCTGGAGCAGGCCAAGAAAGACGTGCAGCGCCCGGCGGAGGATCTGGCCGAAGAGCGCATCCTGGATGCCCTGCTGCCACCCCCGCCCCACAAGCAGCGCTCGGGCAATTCCCTGGGGGCCCTGTTCGGCCAGGAGGACCGCGACCCCGAGCCCTCCCCCCAGCCACCCGATTCGGGCACGCGGCAGAAATTCCGCAAGATGCTGCGGGAAGGCACCCTGGGTGACAAGGAAATCGAGATCGAGCTGCGGGAGACCCGCGGAGGCCCCACCCTGGAAGTGTTCACTCCCCAGGGAATGGAGGGAATCAACCTCCAGGAGATGCTGGGCAACATGTTGGGAGGCAAGGTGCGCAAACGGCGTCTGCCGGTCGGGGAAGCCCTCAAGCTGCTCACCGACGAAGAGGCATCCAAGCTGGTGGACCGGGACCGGGCTCAGCGGCTGGCCATCGAACGGGTGGAACAGTCCGGCATCGTCTTTCTGGACGAACTGGACAAGGTCTGTTCCCGGGGAGGGGAAATGCGGGGCGGGGATGTCTCCCGGGAGGGCGTACAACGGGACCTGCTGCCATTGGTGGAAGGAACCACCGTCTCCACCAAGTACGGCATGGTCCGGACCGATCACATCCTCTTCATCGCCTCCGGCGCCTTCCAGATGGCCAAACCGTCGGATCTGTTGCCGGAGCTGCAGGGCCGGCTGCCCATCCGGGTGGAGCTGGCCAGCCTGAAGGCCGAGGACTTCGTGCGCATTCTCACCGAGCCGGAAAACGCCCTCACCCGACAATACGCCGCCCTGCTGGCCATCGAAGGGGTCACCCTGGAATTCCGGCCCGAGGGCATCCGGGCACTGGCCGACATCTCCGCCAGCGTCAATGAGCGGACCGAAAACATCGGCGCCCGCCGGCTCCATACCGTAATGGAAAAACTGCTGGACGACCTCTCCTTCACCGCCCCCGACCGCCGGGGAGAAACGGTGGTGATCGACGCCGATTATGTCAACCGCCAACTGAAAAATCTGGCGGGGGACGAGGATTTGTCCCGGTTCATCCTCTGATCCCTCCCGGTGCGTTTCCCGACATTGATGGAGGATATCCACACCATGCTCGACAATCTTCTGGCTGGGCAACCGGAAATCTTCTCCTGGCTGTTCATCGGCATGGGCGGCCTGCTGACCCTGCTGGGCGTCGTCAAGATCATCGGCAAGGGCATTTCCCTGCTGGTCTGGATGCTGATGGTGCTGGCCGGCGTATCGGCCATTCATATGGGTTTGAGGCACCAGAATGCCATCCAGCTATCCCCGGAGTTTCAGGCCAGGATGAATTCGATGATCGAGCCCGGCAAGGTCTTCTCCCAGGATGCCCTGCGCAGCCTGTGCGAACAGCTCGCCAGGGAGTCGAACAGCCTCGACTCCGCCAAACCGGCGACAGTCACCGCTCCCGTTCCCCGATGAGCTGTCCCTCTCAATGAACTCCACCATCGTCAGCAATCTGGAGTGGCTCCAGGATCGGATCCGGCAGGCCGCCCGCGCCGGCGGACGGGACCCCGCCCAAGTGCGGCTGGTGGCGGTCTCCAAGACCCAACCGGCGGCGGCGGTCAACGCGGCGGTGGCCGCCGGTCAGACCCTGTTCGGGGAAAACCGCGTCCAGGAGGCCCGGTACAAGATTCCCCAGGTGACCGGGTCCAGCGTGGACTGGCACCTGATCGGCCCCCTGCAGCGCAACAAGGTAAAGGTGGCCGTGGAGCTGTTCCAGATGATCCACAGCGTCGATTCGGTGGCCCTGGCCGAGGACATCAACCGACGGGTCCCGGGACCCGATCCCCTGCCGGTGCTGCTCCAGATCAACGTGGGACGGGAGCCCCAGAAGCATGGTCTGCTGCCGGAGGAAACCGCGGCGGCTCTGGAGGCCATTGCCCCGCTGTCCCGCATTGCCGTCAAGGGCTTGATGACCATTCCACCTTTCGAACCGGATCCCGAGATGGTGCGGCCCCATTTCCGGGCCCTGGCCGACTTGGCCCAACGGCTGGAGCGGTTGAACCTGCCCGGGGTCTCCATGGCGGAACTCTCCATGGGCATGAGTCACGATTTCGAAGCGGCGGTGGCGGAAGGGGCCACCCTGGTGCGGATCGGCACCGCCCTCTTCGGCGAACGTTCCACCCGACCGTGAAGGAAGCCATACCCATGACCACCCAAGCCACCATCGCCTTCCTGGGCGGCGGCAACATGGCCACCGCCCTGGCGGGCGGTCTGCTGAAACAGGGGATCGACCCCGCCAGAATCTGCGTTGCCGAGCCCCTGCCCCAGCGCCGCAAGGCCCTGGAGACCCTGCTGGCAGGAGTGACGGTCATTTCCGACAATGGCCTTGCCACGGCCAATGCCCATCTGGTGGTGGTGGCGGTCAAGCCCGGAGTGGTGGACAAGGTGCTGGGGGAGGTGGCGTCACGGCTTGCACCCCAGGCAGTGGTTCTGTCCATCGCCGCCGGGGTGTCCCTGGAGCGCCTGGCGGCCCGGCTGCCGCCCGGGCAAGCGCTGATCCGGGCAATGCCCAACACCCCGGCCCTGATCGGGGCGGGAATCACGGTGCTTTGTCCCCGCCCGGACGTGGCGGAACCCCAATTGGAGCTGGCCTGTTCGGTCATGAAGGCCGCCGGGGAGGTGGCCGTCATCCGGGACGAAGGGTTGATGGACGGCGTCACCGCCCTGTCCGGATCCGGTCCCGCCTATGTCTATCTCATGGCGGAGGCCCTCTCCGACGGCGGAGTGGCCTGCGGTCTGCCCCGGGAGCTGGCGGATCGCCTGGCGGTGCAAACCCTGATCGGGGCGGGCCGGCTGCTGGCGGAGAGCGGCCAGCATCCCGGCGTATTGAAAAACCAGGTCACTTCCCCCGGTGGCACCACCATCGCCGGGTTGGGAGCCCTGGAACGGGCCGGAGTGCGGGGCGGGCTCATGGAAGCGGTCCGGGCCGCCTGGATCCGTTCCCGTGAACTGAATTAGCCTTCGGACAGATGGGGGAAGCCTCCCTCCACCCTCCACTGCTTGCCTGAAAAGAGTCTGTCATCATGGGCATTGGTCACTCCATCGGCACCCTGCTGATCTTCGTCCTGGAAATCTATTCCTGGTTCATCCTGATCCGGGTGTTGATCTCCTGGGTCAATCCCGACCCCTACAATCCCATCGTGCAGTTTCTGGCCCGGGCCACCGATCCGGTCTTGCGCCCCTTTCAGCGGCGGATTCCTTCCCTGGCCGGGATCGATCTGTCTCCCATCGCGGCGTTGCTGGCCATCATGCTGGCCCAGCAGCTCATCCAGGCCCTGTTCAGCGACCTGGGCGGTGGGGCGCTGCTGGCCATGCTGGGGCGGCAACTGTTCACCATCCTTCACCTGCTGCTCACCCTGTATCTTCTGCTGCTGGTGGCCCGGGGGGGAATCAACATCCATTCCTGGCTGACCTTCCGCCAGGGACGCCCGCCACGGATCAACCCCTACGCCCCCTTCAACCGTTTCCTGTTCCAGGTCACGGAGCCGACGGTGCGTCCTTTCCGGGGAGTGCTGCCCACCTATCGGGGGCTGGATATCTCCCCCCTGGTCGCGGCTCTATTGCTGCTGTTGATGCTGGGCGTCCTTCCGGATCTGATCCTGGCCGCCCTCTCTTCGTCCGCCACGGAACCCTCACCGGTCTTCATTCCCTGAAATCCGGCGACTGGCCATGGGCGAGGGACAATGGATGCTGCCGGTACGGGTGCAGCCCCGGGCCAGCCGGGAGCAGATCCTGGGCTGGCATGACGGCCGGCTGAAGATTGCCCTGAACGCTCCGCCGGTGGAGGGAGCGGCCAATGGGGCACTCTGTCGTCTGTTGGCCAAGGCGCTGGGGGTCGGGAAAACCGCCGTCCAGGTGATCCAGGGCGAGAAATCCCGGGAAAAACTGGTCCGGATTCAGGGGGGCAACGGGGAAAAAGCGCGACAATTCCGCCGTCAATGGCAACTGCCCGATCCCAGCGGCTGAAAAGGCCGGGATCGGGCAGCGGAAAAGCCGTTGAACGACAACGAATCCATCAGGTCAGGAGAGGTTCTGTTCCACCCACTGGAACAGCTGGGTCTTGGGCAGGGCTCCGATCTTGGAAGCCGCGATCTGACCGCCCTTGAAGATCATCAGGGTCGGAATCCCCCGCACCCCATAACGGCCCGGGGTATTGGGATTTTCATCGATGTTGAGTTTGGCGACCTTGAGCTTGCCGGCATACTGGCTGGCCAGAGAGTCGAGAATCGGGGCCACCTGTCTGCAAGGGCCGCACCATTCGGCCCAGAAATCCACCAGAACCGGAAGATCCGCTTGCAGAACTTCCTGGTCGAATTGGCTGTCGGACACCTTGACGATCATATCGCTCATTGGGTACTGGCTCCTGGTTCAGACGATCCCCTCCGCATTCATAAGGAAACCCTAACATGCCGGGATCCCCCTCCATTGTCAAGCATGCGGGATTCCCTTTGACAACGCCTCGAACCCTTCCCTATAGTCCCAACCTCCCTACCTCAAGCGCGGTTAGCTCAGCCGGATAGAGCGTTGGCCTCCGGAGCCAAAGGTCACAGGTTCGAATCCTGTACCGCGCGCCAGTTTTTTACAATCCATTCAGATTTTCCCCACCAGCTTGTCATAACAGAGCGTTGAAAAAGCCATCCATGGCTTTTTCAACGTCGGGAACCGCAAGCAGAGCTTGCGGTTCCCTCACGGAATCAACGGATTGGAAATCCGCTGATTCCGGCGGGGCATCCCTGCCCCCGAAACAGCCAACAATCCCTGCCCCCCGCCCAGAAAACGTGCCCCGGCCACCACCCGGGCCACATGGCTCACCGCCGCCGCCACTGCTTCCGCCAGGGGCACCC
>PEAP01000102.1 GCA_002753665.1 Magnetococcales bacterium DC0425bin3 | reverse complement strand
GAATCAATCTGTTACCGTGAAAGTCGCGTCAGCGGCTTTCATCGGTGGAGGGTGGAGGCGATTGATTCCGCAGTTTCCCGTGGTCGGATCAGAATCCGAACCTGAGTTTCATGGTGGCATTCAGGGTAATGCGCAGCATGGTCACACCATTCTGAAAAACACGCACCATTTTTGTTATACCAAAAACCCGTTCCTGATAATGAACTGGTAGATCGGTAATGAGCAGAGTGAGCTTGGAAGCTCCGAACAGAATGTCATAGTCCCCCCATCGATCCTGGGTTCCCCATGAGCCGACCAGGGGGCGAATGCGTTCCCAATCCCTGCGCCATATCACCTTGGTGCCACACAGAGTGTCCTTGACGGTTTGTCCCAGGGCCAGGGAAAAAAGGACACTGAATGCCTTGTTGCCTATAAGGTTGAACGTTGGCATGGCTGTCTTGGGGACAGGATATACCAAACGAACTCCGTTGATCATTTCGCCCTTTCGTTGCAGCATGGCCCGGAAGAAATCAGGGAGTTCCTCGGGCATGACCGTCAGATCACCATCCAGAATCATCAAGATATCACCGCTGGCGCCATTGAACCCGGTCCATACATTTTCCGACTTGCAGATGCCGGGACCATCCAGAAGACGGATGGTGCGATGGTTGTGGATGGCTTGCACCCGCTGAATTTCTTCGCGAGTGCCGTCGGTAGATTTATCGTCACAAAAAATTATTTCAGTTGACTTGCCCATCTCGGGAATACGCTGGACTGCAGCCTGAATGTTGTCCTTCTCGTTTTTGCAGGGAATGATGACAGAGACGCTTACCTCCTCCGGAGAGAGGGGAGGAAAAATGGGCCTGGCTATCAACATGTTGACCATGCATAAATTATTTATGATCGGAAGGCGGCCAAGAACATGGTTGAAAAAAGTTGAAAGGAAAGGAATCCAGAAGGGCAGAAGGATGGTCCGGTAGACACGCACCAGTTGAAACCCCCCCAGGTTGAGAAAGCCTTCCAGATCCTTCATGTTGAGCCAGTTTTGTTCCAGGGTGGGTACTTTCAAGCCAATCTTTTCTCCCAACTTTAATATGTGTTTCCATGAATTGCTGTGAGTGTAGAGCATCAGTCTGGTATGGGGTTCACAGACAGCCCGCATGCGTCGGAAGGCGGCCAGGACATCCACGGTATCATTGACGGCATTGAACAGAATGATGTCGAATGTCTCGGAGCTGGTAAAATCTTCTGGATCAGAAACCTGAAAATCGAAACGGTGGCCATAATTCCGTTTGGCCTGCTCCACCATCTTTTCACTGACATCCACTCCCAGCCCTTTGGAGGGGCGCAGATACTCCAATAGAACCCCGGTTTCACAGCGCATGTGAAGGACTTTCCGTCCGGGTTCGGCCACGAACTGGAACAGCCTCTTGATCTCTTGATAGTAGTAGCCGTTGCGGTTGATCCAGATACTGCGTTTGGCAGCCATTTTCCCCTGGTGGACACGACATTTTTCCCGGCGATCGGTCAGGGCAGCGGGCCCCCAGAGGAGTTCATCGGTTGGGGTCAGCCCATTTTTTGCATTCATGTCCACCATTTTTATGGCTCTCCACAATATCAACAGGATGGTGACTGCACAGCATCATGCTGCCAACAGCTTTCCGTACCGGTATCGATGCCACAGGAGGGACCAGCCGGCAACTGTCAAGATCACCAGGGCCGGCTCGAAAGGTGCCCGATAGCGGGGATTGCCTATCCCCAGGCTGACGAAGACAAAATTGAATGAGGAACTGACGATGAATAGCAGTCTGGCCTGCAACGGGGGGGTGGCGATGCCCAGCAACAGTCCAGATACCTGGATTGCCCGCGAAACCAGAAGAAAAATCGTGAATAACAGCCAGATCCTCATCCAGCCATTTTGGCTGGCATCCTGGATAAATTCAAGGAGACGGCTCGGCATGTCGAGAATGGATGCCTGGGAAAGTCTCGGGTAGAGAATTGCTTCTGTTTCTCCAAAACGGGTCATTACCTCATAAAACGAATTCTGAAGGAGCAGTTTCGTGGCGGCGCCCAACACGGCGGAAATCAATTGAGGAATTGGAATATTCCGTACAAGTTCCATGGCCAACCCATGCTTGACCCGGTTCACAACGATCGGATTCTGTCGTTGTTCCGGTGTCAGATTGCTCAGCCGATGTTGGAGAAGACGCGCCGTCTGATCCATGCGCTGCGGATCCCGGTTGCCGCAACCCAGGGGCACGTTGAGACACTGATAAGTCCAAAACAGGGCATGCTCACCGGATTGCGTGGAATAGGCAGCTTCGCCAAGATGGTGGTAGGTTCTCAACAATTGGGGAGTGGCCATGCTCCACATTATCAGAAACGGCAGGAATGCCAATAGCAGGGATTTCCCCCATGACAGGCAGGTTTCCTTGCGCACCAGATGGATAAAGGGCGGGAGAGCAAACAGGGGAAAGTAGAGCATGGCGGGACGGGTGATGAAGGCCAGACCGAACAGGATTCCAGCTCCACACAGCAGGCCGACGGCTGGTTTTCTGCGAACGGCCCATAAACAACCAGCCAGCCCCCATACCAGAAACAAAACGAAAATCAATTCTGGCATTAGTATAGATGTACGCAGTTGAAGGTTTGGCCAAAAAGCCGCCAACAGCCCGGCCGGCCAGGTCCAGGATGGACGGATTGCCCGGGCAACAAGAGCAATGCCAACCACGATCAATCCACCAATAAAACACTGTACAATGGCGATGGCGGTATGATTGTCCTGACCAAAAAACCAATAGAGCAAGGCCAGGAAATAAGGGTATCCAGGAAGCCGCTCCGTCAATGGTTGCCATTGCCCATCCACTTGAACGGCCAATGCGCCGGTAGTCAGTAATCCGACAGCCGGGCTGATGTATTTACCGGACTCTTCCGCAGATTCTACAGGAATGCCAGAAAGAAGAACCAGAGACAGGTAGATAAACGGCAAAATGAGGCCAATGGTATAAAGAATAAGCCAGTTGAAAATGGAGAATTTCTGATGCAAGGGATGGCCCTCTGAGCGATTGATCGCAGTTTCTTGCCGTGGAATCCGCATCATGGCTTCCATCGATGGAAGGATGTGGGAGGCTTTCCCCATCAATCGGGATCTGATTCGCAGCGATCTGAAATGGTCGTCCATGCACCTGCACAGACCCTGCGATCCGGTGCAGCAATGGATTCCGGTTGGGTCCATGCCTGGATCAAGAAACTGCAACAGGGTCCTGCAACCTTTCGGACAGGGCCTGGTAGATCTCATTGAGGATCTCTTCCAGACGATATGTAAGCTCCCATCCGGGATAGTGGGATTTGAACTTGCGAAGATCCGATACCCACCAGATGTGATCACCGGTGCGATTGCTTTCCACATAATCGTGGTGAAGCTTCCTGCCCGCGACCCGTTGCGACATTTCAATGGCTTCCAACATGGAACAGTTGGAGTCCGGTCCTCCTCCCATATTGTAGACTTCGCCACTGCGCGGATGTTGGAAGAAATGCCAGAAAGCATTGACAAGATCTTTGGAGTGGATATTGTCCCGCACCTGCTTGCCCCGGTAACCGAATATGGTATAGGGCTGTCCGGTGACTACGCATTTCATCAGGTAGGCCAAAAAGCCATGCAGTTCGGCACCCGAGTGGGCCGGACCGGTCAGACATCCGCCACGGAAACAGGCCGTTTTCAAATCGAAATATCGGCCGTATTCCTGCACCAGGATGTCAGCCGCAACCTTGGAAGCCCCGAACAGGCTGTGGAGGCAATGGTCGATGGACAGGGATTCATCGATGCCGTGTCGAGCGTAAGGGTGCCCTTCGGCCAAGCGCCAACGGGTTTCATCCTCGACCAGGGGCAGGCGGTTGGGGGAATCCCCGTACACCTTGTTGGTGCTGGTGAATATGAAACTGGCATCAGGACAGTGACGGCGCGTGAGTTCCAACAGGTTCAGGGTGCCGTTGGCATTGACGGTGAAATCGGTGAGGGGTTCACGGGCGGCCCAGTCGTGGGAAGGCTGGGCGGCAGTATGGACGATTCCGGTAATGGCGGTTCCGTAATAACGAAAAATTTTTTCCAATCCTGACAGATCGCGGATGTCCAGATCATCGTGACGATATCGGGATCCGAGGTCTTGGCTCAGGGCGCTCGAACACCAACGGGTGCTGGCGTTTTCTCCAAAAAAGTATCTGCGCATGTCATTGTCGATGCCGTGGATTTGCAAGCCTTTATCCGAAAAGAAACGGGCTGTTTCTGAACCAATCAGGCCGGCAGATCCAGTGACGACGAGAATCGACATGTCATTGTTCCCAGGAGCTTGACAGATAACGCCTCCACGGCATTATTCGCACGGCTCCGAAGCGAGTGTTGCATCCGGTGAGTCTATCTGCATAATGCATTGAGACCCTTTGAATGGAATGGACTATCATATCATCCCGACCATGGAACTGGGAGCGGAAAAATTGCGCCAGAACCGCCCGAGGTGGCGCGTCACCCCCGGGTTTGTTCCTCCAGGTGCAACAGCATGACCCCCGCCAGGCTGACGAAGAACAGCACCGGCGCCCAGGCCGCCACCAGCGGTGGCAGGCGTCCGCCCAGTCCCAGGGCGGTGGACAGGGCCACGGCCACGAACATCAGGAAGCCGCTGAGGACTCCGGTCAGCACCGAGCGGGTGGTGCCGCCCATGCGGTGCAGTCGCAGGGCGAAGGGAAAGGCCAACAGAATGGCTGCCAGGATCAGGGCCGGGTCGGCCAGTTTGCGGTGGAAAACCACCATGTAGGGGGTGGGATCGTAGCCTTCCCGCTGCAACCGTTCGGCGAACTGCCACAGCCGTCCCAGAGGCAGGGCCTCGGGCTGGGGGGTGTTGCGGTCCAACTGTTCCATTTCCAACTGGACCACCTGCCAGGGGCGGATGTCGAAGGGTTCGGGGGGGGTCTCCCCCGCCAGGTCGTAATGATAGCCGCCGATCAGCCACCATTGACCCGCGCGGAATTCCGCCCGCCTGGCGTCGGTACGGCTGACAAGAACGTGGTTGGCGTCGAACTGAAAGACGGTGACCCCGAACAGCGCCTGCTTGATGAGGGAAGTCTGCTCGGCGTGGATGACCCGTGCCCCGTCGCGCAACCACAGCTCTTCCGCCTCACCGGTCAGGGCGGTGGCGGACTGATCGTTTTCCATGGTGGCCGCCAGCAGCTTGGCCCGTTGGTTGGTGCGCGGCACCACCTGGTCCTGGATCATCATCTGCAGGCCGGCCACGATCAGCCCGCCGACCAGGAAAGGCACCATCACCCGGTAGATGGAAATGCCGCCAGCCCGGATCACGGTGATCTCGTTGAGACGTGCCAGCCGGCTCAAGCGGGTGAGGGTGGCCAGCAGCACGATGGGCGGCAGCAGTTGCACCAGAAAATCCGGCATGCGCAGTCCCAGCAGCCAGATCAGATTGTGCCAGCCGGACTGGGGCGCGTCGCTGAAGCGGCGGATCTGCTCGGCGCCGTCCAGCAGAAAGAAGATGCCGACGAATACCCCGAGGATCTTGACGATTTCCAGCAGAAAACCGTTCAGAAGATAACGGAACAGGATGCTCATGGCCGGCCCTTTCCCATCCGGGTATGGCGCCGCGGCTGCTGGAGAAACCGCGCCAGGGACCGCAGCAGTCGGGCGATCCCCACCGCCAGCAGGAACGGCCGATCCCGGGCGGTGGCCAGGGTGACATGCACGGTGAAGACGGCCATGGCCAGATTGGGCAGCCACATCGCCACCAGGGGGTCGGCCATTCGGCGCCGGGCCAGGGCCTCGCCGCTGGTCAGCAGCAGGAAGTGGATCACCAGCAACAGCACCGCCACCACGATGCCATAGCTGCGGCCGATGCGGTTGGACTGCTGCAGACCCATGGGGATCGCCAGAAACCCCAGGATCAGGGTGGCGATGGGAATCACCAGTCGCCGATGCCACTCCATGCGGGCCTCGTAGGCCCGAGAGACATCCGGAGAGTCGAGGGCGGCGTGCAGCTCCGTCATGCCCAGGGCCGCCAGCTTGGTCGTGCCCTGATGGGCCGCGGGACCGTTGATCATCCCCAGATCCAGGTCGTAGGTGGCGAACTCCAGGCGACGGAAGCGATTGTTGGGCAGCTTCTGCTGCCGGGAGCCGTCCCGCAGAAACAGGGCGGTGTTGCCCTGGGCATTGACATGCAGCAGCCCCTCCCGGGCGATCAGGGTCGTGGGCTTGTCCTCCTCCCGGCGGTCATGAATCAGAATGCCGGCCAACCGGCGGCCGCCCTCGGACTGCTCCTGGACATACAGGGTCAGGCCGGGCAGGGCCTGGTTGAAGGTGCCAGTGCGGATGGCCAGGGTGTTGCTGGCCAGCAGGGCGTTCTTCATCTGGTTGAACAGATTGAAGGAGCGTGGCACCCACACCCAGTTGAGCCATAGGGAGAGCAGGGTGGCGGCGGTGACCAGAATTGCAATGGGCCGGGCAATCTGATAGAGACTGATACCACTGGCGCGCATCACCACCATCTCGCTGTCCTGGGACAGCCGCCCCAGGGCCAGCAGCACTCCCAGCAGCAGGGCCATGGGTAGGCTGGCCACCAGAAATTTGGGGATGATCAACAGGGTCATGGTCAACAGCACGTCGATGGAGACGTTGCGGTTGACCCACAGGTCCACCAGCTTGAGACTCTGGGGCAGCAGGACCAGGGCGGTCAGGACCGTCAGGGCGATGAGGGCGGACCAGCCGCACTCCGCCAGCAGATATCGGGATAGTCGCTTCATGGGATCCGATGCATGGGGCCAGCGGGCCGGTCGATGCGGGGGGTGTCCGCTGTCCTCCACCCCTGCCGCCTGGACAGGGTGCTTATCGGTCGTATCCTCGGCGGGCTTGATCCCGATCCCCGCCACCCCATGGTGGCAGCGCAGCAATCGAGAAGGGTTCCATCATGTCCCATGAGCCATTGACGGTGGAAGCCACCAGCCAGGACGTGGCCGCCTGGAAAGGCGACTGCCTGGTGGTGGGGGTCTACCAGGGCGGCAAGGCCCAGAAGTCCCTCCACCTGGCCGGAGCGCCGGTGGAACAGGCCGTGACCCGGGCGTTGAAGGACAAGTGGCTGACCGGCAAGACCGGAGAAATCCTGATCCTGCCGGCCCCCTACCACGGCGAGGGGCATTTCCGGCGGGTACTGCTGTTGGGGCTGGGTAAGCGTCGGGAGATCACCCCGGAATCCCTGCGCGCCGCCGGCGGCCATGTGGTGGCCGCGGCCCACAAGAACCGCATCGAGCGGTTGCTGCTCCTGCCCTCCCTGGATCGTCACAACATGGGCCGCCTGGCCGGGGCGGAGGCACTGGCCGAGGGCGCCCTGCTGGGCGCCTACCGGTTCGAGCATTATCGGAAGAAGAAATCCCCGGACAAGACATCCCATCCCCGGCAGTTGGACTTGGCCATTCGCCTCGAACAGCGGAGCAAACTGGTCAAACGGTTGCAGCGCACCACCACCGTGGTGCGGGGCGTGACCCTGGCCCGGGACCTGGCCAATCACCCCGGCAACGTGGTGGATCCGGACTATCTGGCCCGCCTGGCCCGGGAGTTGGGCGAGCGCCTGCCCATCAAGACCACCATCCTGGACGAGCAGGACCTGCGCCAGGCCGGCATGAACGGCATCCTGGCCGTGGGACAGGGCAGCACCAAGCCGCCGCGCCTGATCATCATGGAATACCGCAACGGCGGGGAGACTCCACCCCTGGCGGTGGTCGGCAAGGCCATCACCTTCGACAGCGGCGGCCTGTCCCTCAAGCCACCGGCCAAGATGGAGGAGATGAAATACGACATGAGCGGCGGGGCCGCCGTGTTCGGATTCCTCCAGGCCATCGCCGAGCTGAAACTGCCCATCAACGTCGTGGGCCTGGTGCCGACGGCCGAGAACATGCCTTCCGGCACCGCCCAGCGGCCCGGCGACGTGATCCGCACCGCCAAGGGCCTGTTCGTGGAGGTGATCAACACCGACGCCGAGGGGCGCCTGATCCTGGCCGATGCCCTGCACCATGCCGAGATCTTCGAGCCCAAGGCGGTGATCGATCTGGCCACCCTGACCGGGGCCTGTACCATTGCCCTGGGCCACCACTGCTGCGGTCTGTTGAGCAACCATGACGGCTTGGCCAAGAAGGTTGCTTGGGCCGGCCGCAAGGCCGGAGAACGCACCTGGCGGTTGCCCATGTTTCCGGAATACCGCAAAGTCCTGGAATCGACCATCGCCGATCTGAAGAACGTCGGCGATCAGGGCGCCGGCACCATCACGGCGGCCTGTTTCCTGTCCCGGTTCGTCGGTCCGGATCGGCCCTGGGTCCACCTGGACATCGCCGGCACCGCCTGGGAGCATACCGGTCGGCCCCACATCGCCAAGGGTTCGGCTGGTTTCGGGGTGCGGCTGCTGTGCCGGTTGGCCCGCACGTTCAAGGACTGATGGCCCGCTCCACCGCCGCGCCGGTCATCGTGCGCTTCTATCAGTTGGCCGCCACTCCCCTGGATGCCGCCATTGCCCGCATCGCGGACAAGGCCTATCGCCTGGGTCTGAAGCTGTGCGTGGTGGCTCCGGGTCCCGACTGGGCGCGGCAGTTGGACCAATTCTTGTGGCGGTTTCCCCCGGAAGGCTTCCTGCCCCACGCCCTGTGGGACGATCCGGAAGCTCCGATCCATCCCCTGATCATTGCCCTGGAACCCGACGACCGCAATGGCGCCACGGTGGCCATTACCGCCGGCGACGTGCTGCTGGCCGCCCCGGAGCGCTTCGACCGGGTGGTGGACTTCGCCCTGGCCGGTGACCCCCAATCCCTGGCCGACAGCCGCAACCGCTACCGCCATTATCGGGGGCTGGGATGCGACATGGAGTATTGGACCCAGAATGACCGCGGGGAATGGGCCAAGAAGAGCTAAGCTACGGCCCGATCAACACCACCGCCTGGGCCGCCATTCCCTCGTTGCGGCCGGTGAAGCCCAGTTTTTCCGTGGTGGTGGCCTTGATATTGACGTTCTCCGGGGCCGTTTCCAGCACCGTTGCGATGCGTCGCACCATGGTGGGGATGTGGGGCGCCAGCCGGGGTTTTTCGCAGATGACCGTGGCGTCCAGGTTGATCAACTGCCAGCCCCGCTGGCGCACGGCATCGTACACCCGGGCCAGCAGCACGGCACTATCGGCGCCGGCATAGGCCGGGTCGGTGTCGGGGAAGTGGTGGCCGATGTCCCCCAGGGCCGCCGCGCCCAACAGGGCATCGCTGATGGCGTGGAGCAGCACATCGGCGTCGGAATGGCCCAGCAGGCCGTGGCTGTGGGGGATGTGGATCCCGCCCAGCATCAGGGGGCGTCCCTCGATCCAACGGTGTACGTCGAAACCTTGTCCCACCCGGATGGTCATGGGTCGTTCTCCCGCAACAGGAATTGCGCCAACGGCAGGTCTTCCGGTCGGGTGACCTTCAGATTGTAACCATCTCCCGGCACCACGCTGACCGGTTGGCCGGCCCACTCGGCCAGGGAGGCATCGTCGGTGCCGATGAATCCCGCCGCCTGGGCCCGGCGATGCAGCGCGACGATCAGTCCGTAGCGGAACAGCTGGGGCGTCTGGGCCAGCCAGATGGTCCGGCGGTCCAGGGTGGTGGTGATCCGACCGGTAACGTCCACCTGTTTGACCGTGTCCTGGGCCGGAATGGCGGCGATGAGGGCGTCGGCCGTGGCTCGGGCGGCCAGCAGGCGATCCAGCAGCGCCCGGGTGACCAGGGGACGGGCGCCGTCGTGGATGCCCACCCAGGCGTCGGGGGAGAGGTCCAAGGCTGCCAGCCCGAGGCGGACCGAATCCTGCCGTTCCGCCCCGCCGCCGACTGGGGGCCGGACCCGGGGCAGGGCGGAGAGGTCCAAAGTGGACCAGAACTCCCCGCCATCCGGGGCGATGACCACCACGATGGGATCGATGGCCGGGTGGGCATGCAGCCGCTCCAAAGTGTGTTGGAGCAGGGGTCGGTCGCCCAGGGGCAGGTATTGTTTGGGCCGTTGCGCGCCGAAACGGCGCCCTCGACCGGCGGCCACCACCAGCATGGCGCAGGGAGCGGATGGGGATGTCTGACTGAGGTTCATCACTCGTCCTGGCCCGGCAAGGGGCGTATGATGGCAATGGAAAGTCCCAAGGGTAAGGTCCCAGCATAGTGAGGCATTGGACCATGTTGGAAGGGCTCTTCTGGATGGCGGCGGCGGCCTATGGGCTGTCCTTCGGCCTGATCATGCGCAACTACTTGTCCCGGGAACCCCAGCCAGCCCCCCATGTCTGGTGGCTGGTGCTGCTGGGGGCAGCGGCCCAGGGGGCGGCCCTGGTGGGCGGTCTGCGCCGGGATGGGGGGCTGATGGCAGTGAACCTGGCCGCGTCCCTGGAATCGACGGCCCTGGCCATGGGCCTGCTCTACCTGGTGGGCTGGCGACTGCGCCGGGAGGAAATCCGGGCGGTGGGTCTGCTGGTCCTGCCGCTGATGATGTTGCTGCTGGTGGCTTCCCAATTGATGCCAGCGGGGGGGCCGGGTCCTCGGGAAGTGGCGAATCCTCTGCTGATCGGCCATCTGGTCAGCTCCCTGCTGGCCTACGGTCTGTTCACCCTGGCCCTGGCATTGGCCCTGTTGGAATCCTTCCAGGAACATGCCCTGCGGTTCAAGGAATTCGGGCGCTGGTTCGCCATGCTGCCGCCCCTGGGGGCCTTGGAGGAACGCATGTTTCGGCTGTTGCGGCCGGCCATGGCCCTGCTCACCATCAGCATCGTCACCGGGGCGATCTATTCCCATCAGCGGCTGGGGATCTGGATTGCGTTGACCCACAAGGTGATTTTCACCTGGGCCACTTGGGTGCTGTTTGGGGTGCTGCTGCTGGGGCACCGGTATCAGGGATGGCGGGGCCGACGGGCGGTGCGATTTACCGTGGTGGGCTATCTGATGCTGGTGCTGGCCTATCTGGGCGTCAAGGTGGTGTCAGAATTAATTCTTCATAAACAGTAAGTTGGGAGATGATTTTCAAAAAAATGCGCTTTTTTGCCAGATTTTGAATTTTTGTGTTGACCTGGGGGCGGGAGTTCTGTAGATTCCTGGTTCCCGCAGAGAAGCGGGAGAGAGGAAACCCCCGAGAGGTTCTGCCCGAGAGTTTCGGTTGGGTGGGGCTGGATGGACGGGATAAGCTGGACGGTTTCCTGCGCTCTTTGACAATTCGGTAATCATTGGTGTGGTGCCCGGTTGGCGCGATGGTTGGATTTGAAATAATGCGCGAACTGTTGGTACTGCACAAGTAGTGACAGTTTGTGCGAAGGAACATACTTT
>PEAP01000101.1 GCA_002753665.1 Magnetococcales bacterium DC0425bin3 | reverse complement strand
TCCACCCCCCGCTCCCGCCCCGATCGGGACAAGGGCAAACGCCCCTTCTCCCAACGCTCCCAGCGGGACGGCGACACGGCCGACCAACGCCCCTCCCGGCCCCGCTCCGATGGAACAGCCCCCCGGGCCTTCCGCCCCGGACCGGCCGAGGACCGGTTGGTGCCGGACGGGTTCGCACCGGACGCCGCCGGCGAACCGGACGCCAGCAGTGCCGACGAGGGATTGATCTGCGGTCTCAACCCGGTGGCCGCCCTGTTGCGGGAGGGCACGGCCGCCATCACCAGCCTGTTTCTGGCCAAGGAGTCCCGCAATCCCCGCCTGCGGGTGTTGGTCCAGCAGGCCCGGGAGCGGCATGCCGATGTCAAGTTTCTCGACCGCCACGCCCTGGACCGGCTGGCCGGCGCCACCCCCCACCAGGGAGTGGTGGCCCGCATCGCCCCCCGGCCCCAACCCACCTGGGACGCCCTGCTGGCGGCGGTGGCCGCCAGTCCCGCGCCCCTGGTGATCCTGCTGGACAATCTGCTGGATCCCCATAACCTGGGCGCAGTCATGCGCTCCGCCGAGGCCTTCGGCGCCCTGGCGGTGATCACCACCCGGGACCGCTCCGCCCCCCTGGGCGCTGCTGCCCAGAAGGCCGCGGCCGGAGCCGCCCAACGGTTGGATCTGGTGCGGGTGACCAATCTGTCCCGGGCCATCGAGGACCTGCGGGAGGCGGGGGTCCTGGTGCTGGGACTGGCCGGAGAAACCTCCCAACCCTTGCACGGCTTCCCCCTGACCGGGCCGCTGGCCCTGGTGATGGGGGGGGAGGAAAAGGGCTTGCGCCGCCTGACCCGGGAGAAATGCACTGCCCTGGCGGCCATTCCACTGGCCACCGGGCCCGGGGATGGCGTGGGATCGCTCAACGTCTCGGTGGCGGCTGGGGTGGCGCTCTACGAGGTCTACCGCCAGCGGTCACAAGGCCAGGAGGGGCAAGAGGGGGAGATCGTCCAGGCCGACCTCCCCCACAGGAGTCCGTCATGAAATCCCAGGTCACGGACACCGAACTGGTGACCTTCCTCAAGGGTGTCGATGGGTTCAAGGATGTCCAGGAGGACTATCTGGAACGGATGATCATCCCCCTGGTGGGCATCAATGCGTTCCACGCCAACCAGGTGATCATCAAGCGAGGCATGGAGGGGGCCAATCTCCACATCCTCTACCAGGGACGGATGCGGGTCATCGTGCCCAAAGCCGACGGGACGGTCTTCGAGGTGACCCTGGGACCCGGGGCCATCGTCGGGGAGATGTCCCTGGTGTCCAATCAACCCACCATGGCTGACGTGGTGGCCGAGGGACCCTGCCTGGTGCTGACCCTGGACGGCGAAAGCCTGACCAACCTGATCCTGGAGGATTGGCGGGTCACCCGGGCCTTCGCTCGGCTCATCGGCCAGCGGGTGGTGGCCCGCTCCGGTCCCCACACAGCCACGCTCTGACATAGCCCGACCCGCTCCACCTCCACAATCGCAACCCGCCTGCCTCTCAGGCCGGCAGAGGAGGATGGTTGCGGTCCAGAAAACCGGCTTCCCGCTCCCGTTCCCGCAACACCGTCTGGCGCATCAGGTTCACGAAGGCGGCTTGGTGGGCCGGGGCGATGGTCACGATGATCAAGGTCCCGGCCAACCGTTGCAGCATGCAGGGAAAACGATTCTCCCCGGAATCCGTCACCAGTTGCAGCGATCCGGACAGACCCGTCTTCATGCCGTGCAAGGGGTGGTCGGTGTGCAGGCAGAGGCCGGTGTTGCTGACATCGAGACTCTCCCCCACCAGGGTGCCCACGCCGGGCAGGGTCAGCTGCACGCCGCTGCGGATGCGGATCCGCTCGGCGGTGCGTCTGGAAAGCCCCTTCTTGGGGCAGTCCTCCGCCTTCTGATCGGCCTCCCGCCGCTGGACCTGGCCGGAAGACGGCTTGGCGGCAGGCTGCGGCGAGCGCTCCGAACGCCGATCCACGAACGGGGTGACGGAGATGCGCCGCGCCAACCCTTCCAGATCCCGCAACAGCGTGCCGGAACGGACCAACAGGGCTTGCAGCAGGGGGATGCTGTCGGCATCGGGATCCTGTCCCGCCCGTTCCTCGGCGAATTTCTTCAGGGTTTCCAGCAGAGTCTCCACGGTGCCATAGGCGCCATCCAGCAGCGGGCGGTGTTCCTCCAGGGCACGGAGATGATCGGGAGGCGGCATGGGGTGTTTCAACAGATCCCATTCCCGCACGGCCAGTTCCGGCAGCAGCCGCAGCACCTCCCGGCATTGGTCCCGCACCTGCTGGGCCGGGGTCCAGGCCGGGGTGGGGGGCAGGGCAAAGCCGCCGCTCGGATCCCATTCCTCGGGTTTGGCCGCGGGCACCGGCCCCCGGGGCGCCGCCGGGGCCATGGAAACCGCCGCCGGAGCCAAGGCCCCCGGCTCGCCCTGGAGAAAGGCCAGGGCAGCGCGCAGGAAATAATGCAGGCGGAAGGCCTGGCTCTCCAGCAGCCGGAACAGCTCCACTCTGTGGGGTTCGGAGAAATCGGGATCCTGCAATTGATGCTCCAGACGGCGGCGAATGGCCTCCACCTGCATGGGGATGGACTTGATGAACAGGCGGTTGTCCTTGAGGAAGGCCAGCCGCCGGCCATCCTCGGGCCCCCCCACGCCAGCAGTGGCCGCCAGGCGGTTCTCCTGGGCGCGAATCTCCCGCAGCAATCCCAGGCTTTCGTTCAGTTGACCGTCCACCTTGGTCAGGATCTTGTCCACGAAGGTCAGGACGAAGATCCGCTGATTCAACCGGACGTTCAAAGCCCCGGTGGTTTCCTGGAGTTCCTGCAGCTGCATCAGCAGGGGAAACTCGTTGGCATCCTCGGCGCAGGACAACAGCGTGACCAGATCGCTCAGGATGTCCGGCAAGGTTTCCAGCAGGCTGCTCTCCCCGACCTGCTCCTCCAGGGTCTCCAGGGAGGAATCCCACAGGGCCAGCAGCATGCCCTCGGCCCGGTCCAGCTCCCGACGGATGCGGGTCAGCCCCAGGGCGTTTTCCATGCGGGTGCGGTTTTCCAGGTGGGCGAGAATCCCCTCCATGGGGGTGAGATGATCCCGCCGGGTGCGGGTGACGATCTCGATCAGGGTGTCCTGATCACCCACCAGACCATCCACCAGGCGCCGTTTCAGCCGCAATTGTTTTTCCAGGGCATCGATCCGCTTGTCCAGCAGACCTTCGTCATTCGTCGAGCCCAGGAACACCTCCCGGATCTCCGGAAAGGTCGAATCTTCCATGATGGAGCGCAGGGTCTTGTCGTCCAGTTCGATCTCCTGAAAGCGGGACAGACCCAGCAACACCTCCAGATCCTTCTGGAGATTGGAAAGTTCGCGCTTGTGGACCTCCAGGTCGAGGGCCCGTTCCAGGAACCCCCAGTTGGGAATGTGGGTGATGGTCTCCATCAGCGGCTGGATCACTCCGGCGCGGATGGCCGGGATGCGCTCGCCCAGCAGCCGCAGCAGCAGGGGGGTGAAGCGCACCAGCCGGTTGACCCGTGCCCGGGTCTGCAGGGCGATCCGCGCCTGGTTCCGGTACCAGCCCACCCGGGTCAGGGGAAAACCAGGCTCGGGAGGAGCCAGATTGTTCAGGAACACCCGTTTCAACCACCGCAGCGCAACCGACCTGATTTTGATGGATGGGGGAAGCCTCCCTCCACCCTCCACCGATGAAAGCCGGTTTCCGGCTTCCACGGTAACCTTGATGGATGGGGGAGGCCTCCCTCCACCCTCCACCGATGAAAGCCGGTTTCCGGCTTCCACGGCAAACCGCGGAGCGGTCGGGCCTGCCGCCGGCCCGGTCCGCCCATCCGGCCCCGAAGCCTTGAAATCCGCATGAAAGATGCTCTCCGGATTCTGGACCGCCAGGAGCCGGTCCTTGCAGTCGTCCAGGGTGCTGGCCACCTCGTCCCGCCAACGCCGCATGTCCCGGTCGATGCGCTTGAACAGCGGGTCGAAGAAATCCACGCCGATCCGGAAGCGGTTCATCACCCCCGGAAAGATCATGTTCAGCAGTGCGGCGCTGTGGTTGGCGGGACTGCTCAGAAAGGCCAGGGTGGTCTGCTGACGGGCGTTGTACTCCACCACAAAGCCGGTGCGGGTAGTGGTGAACAGCCCGAAGAACCAGAAGCGCAGCCGTTCCACCAGGCCAAAGCTGGAGGCATCCTTGACCGCGGGGTTGAGGCCTTCCAGAAACCGGTGGTAGGCGTCGTGGATCACCACCTCCCGGGGGGCGGTGAGGTGGGGCAGGATGGGCCGCACGTCGGGCCGCACCAGGAAGGCCCGCACCCCGTGGATATAGCGGGCTTCCCACTGGTGAAAGCGCCGGATGTTCTCCTCCAGGAACTGGCGATCCCGGCGTCCCCAGCGGGCCACCATGGCGCTGTAGAGGATGGGATCCGACAGATCCATGGCGATGGCGATGAACAGGATGGTCAGCAGCAGGATGGTCCCCAGGACCACCCCGTGGGTTTCCAGCAGAAAGGCCCGCAGCTCGCTCAGGGAGCGGCGCTGGGCCTCGGAGATGCGTCCCTGTTTCAGCCGGTCGATGGCCTCCAGGGAGGGCACCGCCACCGCCACGTCGATGCGGTAGCGGTTGGCCGCGGCGCCGCCGGCCTTGTCCACCTTCTCCAGCAGGGCGATGTGGTCCCCGGTCAGACGGTTCAGCTCCTCGACCACCTGGACGAATTTCTTCTTGTTGCGCTCCAGCAGAACGACGATTTCCGCCACCGCGTCGTTGACATGATAGGACTCCAGGCTGAACACCGTCTGGAACTCCGCCAGGTCGAACCCTTCCCGCAAAGTCATCTGGTTGCCCAGGGTGTCCAGCTTGTGGAGGACCAGGTTCTCGGTGCGGGTGAACTCCGAGCGATAGCTGTGCAGCAAGCGGTTCAGCTTGTCCGCCACCGGTCCCTTCAGGTCCAGGCCGGAGCCGACCAGCATGGCGTCGATACCTGCCGGCAGCGGGCCGGGGCCATGACTGCGGGTCACGTCCCGGACCCCGGCTTCATGGCCGCCGAAGACCACGAACTGCTTGCCCCAATAGCGGGGTCCCTTGCGGGCGTCTCCGCTGGAGGCCTTGCCGGACACCTCATCCGCGGGCACGGCTTCCAGCGCCTGGATGGTGTCGGCCACCTTGCCGGTCAGCAAGGCGTCCAGATCGGCCAGGGAACCGGGATTGGCCGGGTTGGGATGCCGGGAACTCCCCAGGGCCTGGGTCACCTCCTCCCGGATGGTCCGGTACTGGGCTTCCAGGTCGCTGCTCTTGGACATCAGCAGGACGATGCCGTCATAGTTGGTCCAGATGGAAATGGCGGTCAGGAAGACGCAGGCGACGATCCAGCGGGGATGGCGTTTGAAGGCCGCCGCGAAGCCCTTGAAGACCAGCCCGGTGTCGGCGATGCCCCGGAACAGGCGCGACTTGAAGTCGAGGATGACGGAGGAGAGCAGCAGGCCAATGGCCAGGGCCACCCCCAGGCGCAGGGATTCGTTGCCGGCCCCGCTCAGGCCCTGGCCGAAATGGTCGGTGAACCCGGAAAACTGCACCAGATCCATCACCCCCTTGGCGGTGGTGAGGGTCGAACCGGCGAACAGCAGCAGTCCCACCGTCAGCTTGCCGAAAAAACCCAACTTGCCCACCGTCTCCCAGAGTTTGGTCTTGAGGTCGGTGACTTCGGACTTGCTGGTCCAGATCTGCCGCAGGGAGCGGGACACGGTGATGGACCGGGGAAAGCCCTCCAGCAGGTCGGCCTGCCGGTCGGCGAAACCCCGGCCCAGGGCGGCGATGTCGAGGCGGTAGACCAGCCCGGTCAGTTCGTAGAAGGGGTTGTCATCCAGCATGGCCTCGGTACCGCTGCCCAGGGCGTCGAGGAATTCCTTGAACTTTCTGGTGGTATTCGTCGATTCCGCGGCCAACTCGGCCCGCAGCCGGTCGATGGTGTTGCGGATGAACTCGAACTCCCTGGTATCGGCGTATTCGGGCAGCCCCCTCCTGGTCCCGGCCACCCGCCCTTCCACCACGGTGGGAAACAGGCTGTCCGGCGTCACCGGCCCGGCGTCCGGCTGGAACAGCTGGCTGACGATGCCCCCATAGCGGACAAAGAACGGATTTTCGACAAAATTGCTGGACGAGGAGGTCATGGGATCTCTCGACGAGGGGGGCCGTCCTGATTCCGACCTGGATCGACCCACGGAACCTAACATGTTTTTCAACAAAAAAACAATCGCTTTTCCAGCCTGTCCTCCCCTGGGCCTGGGACAGAGGTTGAACAAAACTCAGAAATCGAACAAGGATTTCTGCACCTGATCCTGCGCCGCCTTGCGGGCGCGCCACCGGACGGTGGCCTGTTGCAGCAGCTCCGGGTCGATGGCGGCCAGGAAGGGCGCCGGCGTGGTGTCCCGCAACCGGTTGTGGCGCTTGCGTCGGGCGGCTGAAGTCAATACCAACCGCTCCCGGGCCCGGGTCATGCCCACATAGAACAACCGCCGCTCCTCTTCCGGACGGTCGGGGCGGCCATTCCAATGCAGGGGAATCAGGCCATCCTCGCAGCCGGTGATGAACACCACCGGGAACTCCAGGCCCTTGGCGGCATGCAGGGTGAGCAGGGCGATCCGCCCGCCCCGGGGATCCCACTGGTCCAACTCGCTGTCCAGGGCGGCCCGGGCGGTCAGCTCCGCCAGGTCGGCGCAATCCCGGGCCAGGGGGGCCAACAGGTTGAGCAGGGCGGCGCCCTGTTCCAGGTCGGCGGCGGCCTGGGCCAGCCGCCGGGTGAGGTCC
Organism: Magnetococcales bacterium DC0425bin3; assembly: GCA_002753665.1. Lineage (GTDB taxonomy): Bacteria > Pseudomonadota > Magnetococcia > Magnetococcales > DC0425bin3 > DC0425bin3. The sequence goes on along the minus strand of PEAP01000101.1, from coordinate 4,532 downwards.
GGCTCCGCCAGGGTCGCCAACCGGGTCAGGACCTCCGCCACCCCCTCCCGTTCCGCCAGGGGGGTGGGGTCCAGCCGGGCGAAGGGCAGGCCGGAGCGGGTGAGAGCCTCGGCGAGGGGCCCGGCCTGGGCGCCGGTGCGATAGAGGATGGCAAAATCCCCCGGATCCAGCACCCCGCGGGTTCGGCCGTCGCTGCGCCCGCTGTCCAGGCTGAAGAAGGAATGCCCCCCCAGCAACCGTTCGATGGTCTGGATCACGAACTCCGCCTCGGCGCGCACGCTGGCCGCCCGGTGCAGGAGCAGGGGCTGGCCGCTGGCTACCGTGGAAGTCGCGTTGCGATTTCCATCGGAGGAGTGTGAAGGGAAGCTTCCCCCATCCATCGACGTTTCCGTGGAAGTCGCGTTGCGACTTCCATCGGAGGAGGGTGGAGGGAGGCTTCCCCCATCCATCGACGTTTTCTGGGGGAGCAACGTCCGCTCCCGGCCATCCCCGCTGGCGGCCATCACCTGGCCGGCGGCCTGCAGAATGGCGGCGGTGCTGCGGTAGTTGCGGCGCAGCCGCACCCGGATCAGGGTGGGATAGTCCCGCTGCAGATGATCGAAGGCCGCCGGGTCGGCCCCCCGAAAGCCATAGATGGCCTGGTCGGGGTCGCCGATGACGCACAGATGGCCGTCCGCCGGGGCCAGGGCGCGCAGCAGGCGGTATTGCCAGGGATCGATGTCCTGGAACTCGTCCACCGACAGGCGGGAATAACGGCGCCGCAGGGCGGCGGTCACCTCCGGATGCCCTTCCAGCAGCTCCACCGCCGCCGGCAGCAGGGCTTCCAGCGTCACCTGCCCCTCCTCCTCCACCCCGGCCCCGGCCACCTCCGGCGGCCGGGCAAAGCCGGCCTGGACCGGAAATTCCCGCAGCAGGGTCAGGGCCAGGGCATGAAAGGTGAACACCGGCACCCGTTCCCCCCGGCCCGGCAACAACAGCGCCAACCGCTGGCGCATTTCGGCGGCAGCGCGGCGGGTGAAGGTGACGGCCAGATGGCTCTCGGGAGCCCCACCCGCCCGGGCCACCTGATGGGCGATGCGCTGGGTCAGGGTGCGGGTCTTGCCGGTGCCGGGACCGGCCAGGATCAACAGGGGGCCGTCCAGGAGGAGCGCGGCGGCGCGCTGATCCGGATCCAGCCCCGCCAGGGGATCCTCCGGGACGGCCACCGGCAGGGGGACAGCCGGTTCCGGATCGGGCTGTGGCTTGGGCGCCTTGCGGGGCTCGGGCCGTTGCAGGGCCGCCAGTTCGTCGGCGTCGAACAGCAGTCCCGGGGTGGCGGTGGTGCCGCGCAACTCCTGTTCCTCGAAGAGGCGGATCACCCCGTATTCCCCGTCGTACCCCGCCTGGCGGATCACCCGCCCGGCCCGCAGGCGGTCCAGGGCCTCGGCCAGCAGCGGCGCGCCCTGGTGGCGCACCTCCTCCAGGGGAACCTCCCCCAGCAGGTCCAACTCCGGCCCCAGCCGAGCCAACAAGGCCGCGCAGGTCCCGGTGACCCGAGCCGAGCCGGGACCCACGCCCTCCAGCTCGGCGATGATTTCCACCAGGGGGATGAAGGACCGCACCGCGCCGGCGGTGACCGGGGGCACGGGATCCGTCCGGTCGGCCAGCGCCTCCACCCGGTGCAGCACCCCGACGGTCACCGGCCGGCCGCAAACCGGGCAGAGTCCCCCGGCCTCCCGGGTCTGCCGGGGTTCGAGACGCATCGCGCAGCGACGGTGGCCGTCCAGGTGATATTTCCCTTCTTCCGGAAAGAACTCCACCGTGCCGCCATAGCCCTGGCCGGTCTCCAGGGCCCGGCGCATGGCGAAGTAATCCAGATCGGTCCGATAAACCGTGGCCTCCCGGCCCAGCTTGGCCGGCGAATGGGCATCGGAATGGGACACCAGGCGATAGGGATCCAGGCTGCTGACGCGCCAGTTCATGGCCGGGTCCGAGGACAGACCGGTCTCCAGGGCGAAAATGTGGCTGGCCAGATCGCCGTAACACTCTTGCACCGAGTCGAACCCCGACTGGGACCCCAGCAGGGAAAACCAGGGGGTCCAGATGTGGGCCGGGATCAGGAAGGCCCCCGGACCGGCCGCCAGGGTGATCTCCAGCAGGTTCCGGCTGTCCAGGCCCAGGATGGGCCGCCCGTCGGAGGCCAGGTTGCCGATCCGCTCCAGGGCACCGTTGAGCCGACCAGCCTCCTCCAGGTCCGCCACGCAGATCAGGTGATGGACCTTGCGGGTGCGGCCGAGTTTTTTATAGATGGTGGAGACCTCGACGCTGAGGGCGAACCGTACCGGTCGGGCCGCGGCGGCCCCCTTCAGGCGGGCGGCCACCCCACGCTCCAGATCGGGTCGCAGGCGGAACAGGCCCGGCTCGGCCGGCACCAGTTTGGTGCGAATCTCCTCCAGCCAGGCCGGATGGGTGAAATCGCCGCTGCCCACCACGCCGAGGCCCTTCCAGGCCGCCCACAGGGCCAAATGTTCCAGGTCACAGTCCCGGCTGGTGGCCCGGGAATGGCGGGAATGGACATGCAGATCGGCGTAAAAGGCCATGGATCCTCATTCACGAACCGCGAAGGTCACCGCCAGGGGCGCTTCCGGGGCCAGGGATTCCCCCAGGGACAGATGGCCCGCCCCCGTGAGGTCATGCTGGTCCCGATGCAGAAAACAGGCCGGTTCCCCCGGCCAGTGGATCCAGGTGCCATTGCTGCTGCGATCGATGAGGACGAACCGGTCGCGCCGGAATTCGATCCAGGCATGGGCCCGGGAGATGGCCGAGCCGACCACGGCGAGATCGTTCTCCCGTCCCCGGCCCATGGTAAACCCGGGGGAGTTGCCGTCCAGGGTCCAGGATTCCCCCTGGAACGACAGCTCCAGGCGCAATCCCGCCGGCTCCCGGGTCTGGACGACCTCATCCTCCTCGCTGGACAGGGTGATCTCCGCCTTGTCGCCCCAGGTCAGTTCGAACACCGCCACGCCCCCCCGACCGGAGCGCAGCCGTTCGTTGGGAACCGGCCGGGCGTTGGCCCTCAGAATGGGGTCCAGCCCAGCCCGGGCGGCTTCGGTGAGCAGAATCTGGTCCGGCTTGGCCCGGGCGCAGACCTCGGAGGCCAGGATGACGGTTTCGCCGAATATCTCGTGCCCCTCCAACAACACCGGGCCATAGCTGAACCCCACCCGAATCTTGAGATGCGCACCCATCTCCGCGTCGAGATCCTGCACCTCCTCTTGCATACAGGTGGCCGCCCCGGAGGCCATGACGGCGTTGTCGAAGACGGTCATCACCTCGTCGCCAATGGTCTTGACCACCCGGCCTCCGAACTGCCGGGTGACACCCATGAGCCGTTCGAGACAGCGGGAGGTGACCTGCCGGGCCCTGTCGTTGCCCAGTTGTTCGTAAAGCCGGGTGCTGCCGCTGATGTCGGCGAACAGCACCGCCAGCCTGGTTTCCTCCCCCATGCTCCCTCCCCACCGCTTCAAGGCGGGCGACCTCGGCATCGCCCGCGATTGACGGCCCCCCTGTCGGCCTGAAAGAATCGTCATCGGGTTCCACTTGTCCCGGGCTCCTGTCACAAGGAAGCCAGGACTGTTGCAGTTCGTCAAGATGTCTTGTGTCCCTTACGGCTTTCATTCGGTGGCGGGGGAGGGAGGCTTCCCCCATCCATCAGACAATCAAATTCGTGAGACGCTCATGTCCACCGACAGTTCGACTTCCAGCGCCCGCGAGGCTTTGCTCCGCCAGGCTTTGCCCCACTGGGTGCTGTACCGCTGGGCCGCCCTGGCGAACCTGACGGCTTTTGTTCTGCTGGAGCTGTCCGCCCGTCAGATCCGAATCATCTTTCACCGGGAGATCCTCGATTTCTCCCAACTGCTCAACTCCCCTCCCCCCCTGGTGGTGCCGCTGGGCGCCAAAGCCCTGTTCGGCGCCACGGTCCTCTGGGTGGTGCTGGCGCTGTGGCTGTCGCTCCGCAGTTGGTGGCGACGGGAATTCACCCGCCTGCAGCTCACCCCGTCCCGGCTGCTCCTGCGGCTGGGACCCCGGGGACGGATCGTCCAGTCCCTGGCCCTGGCGGACATCCACTCGGTGACGGTGGACGACACCTCCGCCAGAGGCCGCCTGGACCGCGGCACCCTCATGGTGACCGGCGCCGACGGGCGCCGGTTGGTCTTCCCCGACATCGAGGGAGTCCGGGCCATGGCCGTGGCCATCCAGGTGGCCCGGGGGGCGCACGGGGATGGGCCGGCGGTTTCCTGATCGGCTTTTGCGGGCCGGCATGCTATGATGACCACCGGTCGCCAGCGTGCGGCGACCGGAGAACCATCCAGCGAAGGAATTCCCCGTGAAATGTCCCCATTGCCAATCCGTCATCCGCGAGGAGGTGCGCTTCTGCACCCGTTGCGGGGGGCCCCTGTTCCTGCTGTGCGCCCGGTGCCACGCCCCGGCCCAGGAGGGGGATCTCTATTGTGGCGGCTGCGGCGCCCGGCTGGTGGCCATGGGCGGCCTGC
>PEAP01000100.1 GCA_002753665.1 Magnetococcales bacterium DC0425bin3 | reverse complement strand
GGGTTGGATGCCGTCCAGGGCGGCGAAATAACGGTCCAATTCCTCGAGTACCGCCCGCTTCAGGGGCAGGGGGCCGGTCTGGGGCGCAGGGGGAAGGGAGGCGGAGGGGGGCGCGCTCTGGGAAAGGAGTTCCGTCGGAGGGGGGAGGGGCGGGGCCGGGGTTTCGGGCAACAGGAGGTGTTCCGGTTCGATGATCTGGTCCGGGATCAGCACCATCAGGCGGTGGATCAGGTTCTCCAGCTCCCGCACGTTGCCGGGCCAGCGGTAGGCCATCAGCCGATCCAGGGCGGCGGGGGCCAGCCGTTTCTGGGGGACGGCGAGTTCCGTGGCGGCCTTGGAGAGGAAATACTCCGCCAGCAGGGGGATGTCCTCCCGCCGGGAACGGAGGGAGGGGACATGTAGGGGAATGACGTTGAGGCGGTAAAAGAGATCTTCCCGGAAGCGTCCCGAGGCGATGGCCGCCGGCAGATCCTGGTGGGAGGCGGCGATGATGCGCACGTTGCTGTGCAGGGTCTGGGTCCCGCCGACCTGGGTGTAGGTGCCGTCCTGCAGCACCCGCAGCAGCCGGGTCTGGGCCTCCATGGGCATGTCGCCGATTTCATCCAGAAACAGGGTGCCTCCCCGGGCGCGTTCGAAGTGCCCCGCCCGCCGGGCCACGGCGCCGGTGAAGGCGCCCTTCTCGTGACCGAACAGTTCGCTTTCGATCAGGTTGCGGGGAATGGCGGCCATGTTGATGGCGGTGAAGGGGCCGTCCCGCCGGGGGCTGTAGGCATGGGTGGCCCGGGCCACCAGCTCCTTGCCGGTGCCGGATTCGCCATGGATCAGCACGGTCATTTCGGAGTTGGACAGCCGCCCGATCACCCGGAACAGCTCCTGCATCGCCCGGGAGGAGCCGATGATGCCACCGAAGCGGTCCATGTCCACCCGCTCCCGCCGGGGTGCCGGGGCGCGGTTGCGCTCCAGCGCCCGTCGGGCCAGGTCGGTCACCTTGTTGATGTCGAAGGGTTTGGGCAGATACTCGAAGGCACCCCGCTCGAAGGCATGCACGGCGTTGCGCAGCGTACTCTGGGCCGTGATCACGATCACCGGCAGGTGGGGGTGATGGGTCTTGAGGTTCTTCAGCAGGTCGAGCCCCGAGCCGCCCGGCATGACGATGTCGGTGATCACCAGATCCCCCCCGTCCCGGTTGACATGGTCCATCAGCCGGTTGCCGTCGCTGAAGCAGTGGACCTGGAAGCCGGCCCGGGTGAGGGCATGTTCCAGCACAAAGCGGATGGCCTGGTCGTCGTCGGCCACCAGAACCGTTTTCCCGGATTGTTCGTTCATGGCTGCATGGGCTCCATCATCCGAGTCTGGGCAGGAGTGGGGACCGCTGCAGGCCGCTGGGCGACTTGCCGCGGGAGTGGAGGGGGGAGGGGAAGTCATGGGGCCGCCACCGGGAGCAGCACCCGGAACAAGGTCTGGCCGGGATGGCTCTTGACCTCCATCAACCCGCCATGGTCGTTGACGATCTTGCGGGAGATGGCCAATCCCAGTCCCGTGCCGCGGCTCTTGGTGGTGACGAAGGGCAGAAAGATCCGTTTGCGCAGCGCGGCCGGAATGCCCGGCCCGTTGTCGCGAATCTCCACGATGACATGGTGGCGGCGCTGCCCCTGCACCAGCCGCACGCCCTGGGAAATGCGGGTGTGGATCTCCACCCGCCCCTCGGGACCGGCGGCCTCCCGGGCGTTCTTCACCAGATTGAGAAACAGTTGCACCAGCTGATCCCGGTCGCCGCGGATGGCGGGCAGGGAGGGATCGTAATCCCGCTGGGGCAGGGGCGGGGGGGCGCCGCAGATCTGCAGGACATGGTCCAGGATCTGGTGAATATTGATCTCCCCCTCCATGAAAGGCTGGTCATCGGCCAGTCCCAGCAGGGTGTCCAGCAGACGGGTGATGCGGTCCACCTCGTCCCGGATCAGCCGGGTGCATTCCAGGGTGGCGGGGGCCTGGCATTCCAATTCCAGGATCTGGGCCGCGCCCCGGATGCCGGCCAGGGGATTCTTGACCTCATGGGCCACCGCCAGGGCCATGGACCCCAGGGAGTCCAGGGTTTCGTTGAGCCGCTCCCCTTCTTCCAACCGTTCGGCGGCGCTCACCTCCTCCAGTTGCAGCACGGCTCCGGCCAGTTCACCATTGGCGTCCTGCAGGGGGCAGGCGGTGAGGGAGACGGTGAGGTGGGTGTCCGGGTCGGGATGGATCTGGGCGTTGCGGAAGCGGCAGGGCATGAGCAGTTGCTGGGCCCGGTTGAGCAGATCCTCGGCCACCGGATGGCCCGGCAACAGCTTGCTTAGCGGGCGACCGATCAGTCGGCGGCGGGGTTTCCCCAGCAGTCGTTCGGCGGCGCTGTTGACATCCCGCACCACCCCCCGCCGGTCCACCGTGATGAAGCCGGTGGGCAGCTGGTCGAAGAGATTGTCGGGAGAAAAGGTGGCGTTCATGGGGATTCGGGGCGGTGAAGGTTGAGGGTTTGCCCAGTGAACTGCTCCAGCGCCTCCCGGGTGCTGGTGGCGTCTCCCGCCAGGTTGATCCGGCTCCGGAATCCGGCGCCGCCGGGCAGCCCCCGGCTGTACCAGGCCAACTGTTTCTTGGCCATCCGGGCGCCGATTTCCGGGCCATAGAATTCCAACAGGGACTCCAGGTGTTCCCGGGCCACCTGGAATCGTTCTTCCAGCGAGGGCTCAGGGGTGGGCCCAACCCCTTCCAGATGCCGGGCCACTTGGCCGAATATCCAGGGACGCCCCAGGGCCCCGCGGCCGATCATCAGGCCGTCCACTCCGCTCACCGCCAGGGCCCGGGCGGCTTCTTCGGGGGTGGTGATGTCGCCGTTGCCGATCACCGGCAGGGCGGTACGCGCCTTGATGAGGCCGATGGCGGCCCAATCGGCCCGCCCCCCGTACATCTGGGCCCGGGTGCGGCCATGGATTGCCAGCCAGGCGATGCCGCTTTCCTGGGCAATGCGGGCGATGACGGGACCGTTGCGGCTGTTTTCGTCCCAGCCGATGCGCATCTTCAGGCTGACTGGCACCGGCACCGCCTTCACCACCGCTTCCAGGATGCGCCCCACCAGGAGTTCGTCCCGCAGCAGCGCCGCGCCGCCGCCGTTGCGGACGATCTTCTTGACCGGGCAGCCCATGTTGATGTCGATCACCCGGGCGCCTCGGGCCACGTTCATCCGCGCTGCCTCGGCCATCACCCCCGGGTCGTTGCCGGCGATCTGGATCGCCAGGGGATCTTCCACCTCCAGGGCCGAACTCATCTTGAGACTGCGCCGAACGTGGCGCACCATGGCCTGGGAGGCGATCATCTCGGAGACCGTCAGGTCCGCCCCGAAGCGGCGGGCCAGCAGCCGGAAGGGCTGGTCGCTGACCCCCGCCATGGGAGCCAGAACGAGCGGTATGCCCTTTTTTTTGGCAAACAGGGTCTGGAATGGCGTCATTTCGATTTTTGAATGGCACGATGTTGCACAAATAATGTGCAAATGTAGACCCTTGAGAGTCTCAACGCAACAACTGTGCAACATTGACAGGCTGACCGGTCAACCGGGATCGGCACGAGGGGACAAGACTGTGGCCCAGGGCTATCATGCGGAATTCGTGGAAGGGGCGGTCAGCCCCCGGCAGTTCCCGGCGGAATCGCTGCCGGAGGTGGCCTTCGTGGGGCGCTCCAACGTGGGCAAATCCTCCCTGCTGAACCGGTTGGTCAACCAGCGCAAGATGGCCCGGGTGAGCCGCACCCCGGGCTGTACCCGGCAGATCAATTTCTTCCGGGTCGGCGGTCGGTGGTGGTTCGTGGATCTGCCGGGCTACGGCTTCGCCCGGGTGGACCGGGAGCGGAAGGAAACCTGGCAGCGGGGGATCGGCGGTTATCTTTCGGCCCGGCGGGACCTGCGGACGGTGGTCCTGCTGCTGGATTGCCGCCAGGGGCTCACCGCCCTGGATCGGGAGATGGTGGATTACCTGACGGCCCGCGGACTGCCGTTCCGACCGGTGGCCACCAAGATCGACAAGCTCAAGCGCAGCCAGCGGCGCCGGGCACTGGGCGATCTGGAACAGGCGGTGGCCGCAGTCGGCGGCTGGAGCCTGGGGCCGCCCCTGGCCTGCTCCGCCCTGAACGGCGAGGGGATCGACGAGCTGCGCGACTGGCTGGCAACCCTTTTGGAGAGCCCCGGGCAGGAAGAGTCTCCGGCCCGTTGACGCGGAGGGGAGGGAAGGCCGACACTGCCCCGGATGTTGGTCGCCGCCACGGAACACAAGGTCGTCCATGAACCGTTTCGAAAAGCATCCCAGGCTGTTCCTGGGCCTGTTCCTCCTGCTTCTGCTGCCGCTGCTGGATCTGGCGGCCGGTGTCTCCTACCGGCTGGTGACGGGCCACACCTGGCACCAGCGGCTCATCGGCACCGTGTTGGACCAGAACGATTACCGGGTGTCCCATCCCCTCTACCATCATGGTCTGATTCCCCGGATTTCGGCCCATTCCCATTGGGGTTCGGTGCGCTATCTCATCCAGACCAACTCCCTGGGGTTCAAGGATGCCTCCACCCGGGATGTTCCCCTGGAATACGATGGGTACCGAATGGTCTTCATCGGCGACTCCTTCACCGAAGGGCTGGGGATCCCCTACCAGGAGACCTTCGTCGGGCTGGCCGACGCCTGGTTGCGGCCCCGGGGGGTGGATGTGCTGAACGCCGGGGTGGCCACCTATGCCCCCATGATCCACTACCGCCGGGTGCGCCACCTGCTGGAAGTGGAAGGCCTGCGCTTCGACGAACTGGTGGTATTCCTGGATCTGTCGGACGCCCTGGATCATCAGACCAAATACGCCTGGGATGCCCAGAAGGAGGCGGTGGTGTGGCGGCTGGGGGGGCGGGTTTCCCCGGGCGAGCCGGCCCGGGTGCGGCTGCCTGAATCATGGCGGGAGCGCTGGATCTGGGGCAACCTGCTGCTGTTGGAACAGATCCGCTATTGGATCGACTTCCGCCAGCGGCCCCTGTGGCAGGAATACGAACGGTACGGCAACACCTCGGAAGCGCGCCTCGACCGTCCCGCTGCCATCTGGACCACCCGGGAGACCGATTATGGCCAGCCCGGCCTGGAGAGCATGACCCGCTTCATGGATCTGCTGGCCGGGGTGTTGCGGGAGCGGGGAATTCGCCTCACGGTGGCGGTGTATCCCTGGCCGGACCAGATCATCGGCGAGGAACTGGATTCCCTCCATGTGCGCCACTGGCAGGCCTGGAGCGCCCGGCAGGGGGCGGACTTCATCGACCTCTTCCCCAATTTCATCCAGAAACGCACGCGGGAGGAGACGTTGGCCCTGCTCGACATGCTGTTTTTCGTCGGGGATATCCACTGGACCGCCGCCGGCCACCGCGTGGTGGCCAACGGTCTGCTCGACTACCTGAAAAAAAGGGCGGCGGCGGGGGACTTTCAGGCCGGAACCCAGCGTCATTCCGGTGGGGCCACCACCTCCCGGTAACCGCAGCCCTCGACCACGCAGAGATGTTCCGTCCCGCGCCGCTTGGTGATTTTTTCCGTCACGAAGGGGGCCTGGCATTTGGGACAGGGGGTGGGCAGGGGGCGATCCCACAGGGCCTTCTTGCAGTCCGGATAGCGGGAGCAGGAGTAGAACACCTTGCCCCGGCGGGATTTTTTCTCCAGGAAGCGGCCCTTGCCGCAGTCGGGGCAGGTGACGCCGGTTTCCCGGGGCTTTTCCAGGGGCTGGATGTTGCGGCACTTGGGATACCCTGAGCAGGCCAGGAACTTGCCGTAGCGTCCTTCCTTGATCAGCATGGGGCTGCCGCACTTCTCGCACTTTTCCTCGGTCAGCGCCGGTTCGGCAGGGGCGGGGGTTTCCTCCCCGGCGGCGGTGGTTTTTTTGATGTTTTCCGTGAAGCGGCAGTCGGGATAGCCGGTGCAGGCCTTGAACCGGCCGAACCGTCCCAGCTTGATCTGCAGGGGCTTGCCGCATTCCGGGCAGTTCTCGTCGATGGCCTCGGAGGTGAAATCCGACTTCTTGGTGGTCTGATCCTTCTCCTGCACCTGGCCGATGAAGGGTTTCCAGAAGTGGTCCAGCAGGGGGATCCAGTCCTGCTCGCCCCGGGAGACGGCATCCAGATTGTCCTCCAGGTGGGCGGTGAAATTGTAGTCCACATACTGGGAAAAATGCTGCACCAGGAAATCGTTGACCACCAGGCCCACATCCTCGGGATGGAACTGCCGGTTTTCCAGCCGGGCGTAGCCCCGGTCCTGGATGGTGGACATGGTGGGGGCATAGGTGGAGGGACGGCCGATGCCGAAACTTTCCAGGGCCTTGACCAGGCTGGCCTCGGTATAGCGGGGCGGGGGCTCGGTGAAGTGCTGCTGGCTGTCGATGCGGTGCTGGGTCAGGGTTTCCCCTTCCGCCAGGGGGGGCAGCATGGTGGCGTTTTCGTCGTCGTCCCGGTCCTGGGCCGATACCGCGTCCCGGCCCTCGCTGTAGACCTTGCGGAAGCCCTCGAACACCACCGAAGACCCGGTGGCCCGCAGCTGGTAGGCGGCATCGAGGCGGTTCTCCCCCACCGCGAGCATCGCCGCCACCTGGTCGATGCGGGCCGGCGTCATCTGACAGGCCACCGCCCGCTTCCAGATCAGCTCGTACAGGCGCGCCTGATCCTTGGAGAGGACCCGGGCCATCTGTTCGGGGATGCGCTGGGGGTCGGTGGGCCGCACCGCCTCGTGGGCTTCCTGGGCGTTCTTCGCCGATGACTTGAACCGACGGGCCGCCTTGGGCTGGAAGTCGGGCCCATAGCGCTGCAGAATCAAGTCCCGCAGGGCGGTCACCGCCTCCTCGGCCAGGTTGACCGAGTCGGTTCGCATGTAGGTGATCAGCCCCACCTGTTCCTTCAGGCCGTCGGCGGTGGGGACCTCGATCCCTTCGTAGAGCTGCTGGGCCACCGCCATGGTGCGCTTGGCGGAAAAACCGAGTTTGCGGGAGGCTTCCTGTTGCAGGGTGGAGGTGGTGAAGGGGGGCGACGGGTTGCGCCGCACCTGCTTCTTCTCCACCGAGGTGACGAACAGGGGTCGATCCTCGATGGCGGCGGTCAGTTCCTCGGCCCGGGCGGCGTCGGGGATGTCGAACTTGCCCAGCTTGTTGCCTTCGGCCACCGCCAGTCGGGCGGGGAACCGCAGGGGTGTGCTTTCCTTGCCCACCTCCGCCTGGATGGTCCAGTATTCCTGGGTCTTGAAGGCCTGGATTTCCCGCTCCCGTTCGCAGACCAGCCGCAGGGCCACCGATTGCACCCGTCCGGCGGACAGCCCGCGGCGGATCTTTTTCCACAGCAGGGGGCTGAGGTTGAACCCCACCAGATAGTCCAGGGCGCGTCGGGCCTGCTGGGCGTTGACCATGTGCATGTCCACGTCCCGGGCCTGGGTGATCGCCTCCTGAATGGCCCGCTTGGTGATCTCGTGGAACACCACCCGCCGCACCGGTTTGTCGCCCAGAACCTTCTTGTGTTTCAATACCTCCAGCACATGCCAGGAGATGGCCTCGCCTTCCCGGTCGGGGTCGGTGGCCAGCAACAGGATGTCCGCATCCTTGGCGGCCTTGGCCAGGGCATCGACATGCTTTTGGGAGGCCTTGGGGATCTCGTAACACATCTGGAATCCCTCTTCGGGCTGGACCGAGCCGTTCTTCTTGGGCAGATCCCGGATGTGGCCGTAGGTGGCCACGACCTGATACTCCTTGCCGAGAAATTTATTGATGGTCCGCGCCTTGGCGGGGGATTCGACGATGACGAGGGAGGTCATGGATGGTAACGGGTCTTGGTGCCGGAGAGAACGTCAGGATCGCTGCCGGATCAGGATCCCTTGAGGGAATACATGTTGCCGGGGGCGCGTTCCACCACCCCCGCCAGCTCAAGCTGAAGTAAAATGCGGGAAAGCACGGCCACTGTCAATCGGCAACTCCGGGCCAGTTGATCCCCCTGCATCGGTCCATTGACCAACTGCTCCAGAATGGCGGCGGCCTGGGGCGGGGTGTCTTCCGGGGGGCGTGAGGTCTGCTGCACCGCGCTGGCCACCGGAATCCGGCCCAGGGACCAGTGCAGTTCTTCGAGGATGTCGTTCACCCCGGTCACCAGCCGGGCGCCGTCCCGCAGCAGTTGATGGCACCCCTGGTAGCGGGGATCATCCGCTGGTCCCGGGACTGCGAACACCTCCCGGCCCTGCTCCAGGGCCTGACCGACGGTCACCAGGGATCCGGAACAGGTGCGGGCCTCGACCACCACCACGCCCCGGCTCAGGCCGCTGATGATGCGGTTGCGGGGCGGAAACAGATAGGGGGCGGGGGCGGTGCCCAGGGGGGCTTCCGTCACCACGCAACCCTGCTGAAGGATGCGTTTCTTCAGGTCCTGGTTGGGGCGGGGGTAGTCCACGTCCAGGCCGGTGGCCACCACGGCCACGGTGGTTCCGCCTCCCTCCAGGGCCCCCTGATGGGCGGCGGTGTCGATGCCCACCGCCAGACCGCTGACCACGGTGAGTCCCTGACCGGCCATCTCTCGGGCCAGGTTGCGGGCGGTTCGCAGACCCGGGCCGCTGGGGGAACGGGTCCCCACCACGGCCACCGGACGCGGGGCCACCAGATGGGCCGGATCCCCCAGGACGAACAGCAGCACCGGCGGGTCGTGGATCTGCTCCAGCAGCGTCGGATAGGCCGGATCGCCCCGGGCGAGGATCCGGATGCCCATGGCCGTGAGGCGCTCCATCTCGCTGGCCGCATCCCGGGCCTGTTCCGGCCGACCCGCCTGGCGCAACCCTGCCCGCACCCGGGCGGGCAGGCCGGGGATCTGGTCCAGGGCGGCGGCGGAGGCGGAGAGAATGCCGCCGGGGTGGTGAAAGTGGCGCAGCAGCAGCCCGATGCGGACCGGTCCCAGGCCGGGAACCTTGGCCAGCCGCAGCCAGTCGATCAGGGTGCTGCGGTGCATGACAGGGGTCACCCGTGCGGGGCGGGCGGGGGCTTCTGCCCGATGCGGGGTTCGGTTCCGGCCCGGATGCGACGGATGTTGTCTCGATGGCGATGGAAAATCAGCAGGGCGATGCCCACCGCCATCGCCAGGGGATGCCCCTGTCCCTGCGCCGCCAACAACAGGGGCAGTCCGGCGAATGCCGCCAGGGCTCCCACCGAGGAAATGCGGGAGATTCGGGCGGCCGCCAGCCAGATCAGGGCCGCTCCCAGTCCGGCCAACGGGGTCCAGGCCAGGAACACCCCCAAAGCGGTGGCCACCCCCTTGCCGCCCCTGAATTTCAGGAAAATCGGATACAGATGGCCGAGAAAGGCCGCCGCCGCGGTGGCCGCCACTCCCGGCGCACCCTCGCCCAGCATCTCCAGGGCCATCCAGACCGGGAGGCCCCCCTTGGCCATGTCCAGCACCAGGGCCAGGGCTCCGGGCAGGCGCCCGGCGGTGCGCAGCACGTTGGTGGCGCCGATGTTGCCGCTGCCCCGGGTGCGGATGTCCCCCGCCCCGCTGGCCAGGGTCACCAGCAGACCGAACGGGACCGACCCCAGCAGGTAGGCACCGACGACGAAGGCCAGGGTGGTTGTCTCCATGGAGCGGCAAGCCTCGGGCAGGTCAGGGCAGGGGTTGGGAAGACAGGGGCGCCGGAATGGGGGGCTGGTCCTGCCGCTGGTCCCACAGTTGGATCAACAGGCCCTGCTGTTGCTGCAGGGCCTGTTCGATGGCCGGGGTTTCCTCCTGGATCAGGGCCCGCAGGGCCGGATCCGGCGGTTCGTCGCTGGGCGTCGGGGGGGGGATCACCACCGGGCTGCCGGTCTGGGACCACTGGGCCAGAATCTGCTCTTCCCGGGTTTGGGCCTGGCCCAGGGCGGAACGGGTGACCCCAACCCCGGCGTCCGTCACCACCTTGCGCAAATCGTCGGGCAGTCCTTCCAACCAGGGAAGGTTGACGACCAGGACGGTCCAGCCGTGGAGGTGGCGGGTGGCGTGGAAGCGGGGGGCCTGTTTGGGCAGGGAGGTATTGGCCAGCATCTCCGGGGTGGCGGCCACCCCGGTCACCCACTGGGAGCCGAGGGCGGTCGACAGGTCGTCGGCGGGCACATAATGGGCGGTGAACCCCATGGCCTGGTAGGCCCGTTCCAGCCAGGCATCCTTGGGCACCCGCACCATCAGGTCCGTCAGAATCCGGGGACTGGCCCTGGAGAAATCGAGGAGGCCGTAAAAGCCGTAGGAAGCGTATCCCAGCACCTGGAGCTGCTTGCGGCTGGCGGTCTGGCGCAGGGAATGATCCAGGGCCGAGCCGGTGAATTTGGCCACCTGGGCATAGTCGTTGAACAATCTCGGCAACAGCAGCATCCGGAAGGCGGGCAGGGAATGGGCCATGATGGTGGCGGAAACGAACCCGCCCTGGAGGCGGCCCTGGATGATGTCCTTCAACAGATCGGCCTCGGTCCCGGTCGCGCCACCGGTGAGCAGTTCCACCTTGAGACGTCCACCGCTGCCCTTCTGGATTCCGGTGGCCATGGATCCCAACCCCTTGACGAAGCCGATCCGGGAGCCCTCCACCGCACCCAGGCGCACCACTGCGGCATCCTGCGGGGGATCCTTCTGGGCGACGGCGGACAGGGCACCCCGCGGCAGGACGGCCAGCAGGCCCGCGAAGAACAGGATCCGGATCCCGCGGGCGACTGAAGAGGAAGAGGTCATGATTCGTGGCCGAAAACCGGGTGGCGGTTGCGTCCGGTCCCTTTTCTCACTTAATGTGATGCAAAAATTCAATTTACCCGGTCAACCGCTCCCAGCGGAACGGTTTTTATGCAGCAGGAGGGGATCACCATGGCCTACTCATTGAATAAAGTGCAACTGATCGGCCACTTGGGAGCCGATCCGGAAGTGCGTTTCACCCAGTCGGGCCGGGCGGTGGCCAACCTCAGCCTAGCCACCAACGAAGCCTGGAAGGACCAGCAGGGGCAACGCCAGGATCGCACCGAATGGCACCGGGTGGTGGTGTTCGGACGCATGGCCGAAGTGGCCCAGCAGTACCTGCGCAAGGGGAGCAAGGTCTACGTCGAAGGCCGGCTGCAGACCCGCAAGTGGCTCGATAAACAGGGGCAGGAGCGCTATACCACCGAGGTGAATCTGGGGGGATTCAACAGCCAGATGATCATGCTGGACTCCCGGGGCGGCGGCGCCGGGGCCGGCGGGGATGCCTTCGGCGGTCCGGGGGGGGAAGGGTTCGAATCCGCCCCGCGCGCGCCGGCGGGCGGGGGCGATTACGCCCGACCGGCGGCCTCCCCCCAGGGTGGTCCAGCTCCGTCTCCGGCCGCGGCCCCGGCGGGGGGGGGGCTTCCC
>PEAP01000099.1 GCA_002753665.1 Magnetococcales bacterium DC0425bin3 | reverse complement strand
TCCCATCTGTTGCGGCTGCTGACCCACCCCCAAACCCATCTGCCCGCGACGTTGGCCCGGCCCCTGGCGGAAGCGCTGCTTGCCCATGACCCCTCCGGCATTCCTCGCTTCATCCGACAGTTCGGCCCGCTGCCTGCCTGGCGAAAATGGCATGCGATCGCCCTGCACGAAGAAATGGCCAAGGATCGTCCCCTGGCCTCCCAGAAATACTGGCTGCGCTGCGCCAGGGCTTTGGAACAGTCGCCTCCCGGGGAGGATAACCCCTTGCTCCTCCCCCTGGTCTACCGCCATCTGGCTGATTTGAAAGCCGAAGAAGCCCAATCCCGACAGGATGGCGGATCGGATGGATCCTGTCCCGACCACGATCCTTTCGGCGACAACGATCCGGATGAGCAGGAAGATCCATTCAAAAACGATGACGGAGACGGGCATGCACGCCCCGCCATCTTGGAACTCCGCTATCTGGAACGCAGCCTGGAACTGGATGGCGCCAACGTCGATCTGCATCTGCATCTGATCGACCGCCTTGGAGCCATGGGCTTCAAAAACGAACATAGACAGACCCTGACCAACGCCCTGAAATTGTTCCCGGATCATCCGGAGCTGCTGCAACGGGCTTTCACGGATGCCATGGACAGAAGAGCCTTCCAGAAAGCCGCCCGGATTGCCGCCGACATTCTGAAAAAGGATCCCACCAACTCCAAGGTCCGGGATCGGATCCTGGCGGCCCATGTGGCCCATGCCGGCAAACAGATCGGACAGGGTCGCGCGGACCTGGCGGAGAGAGAGCTGGCCAAGGCCGAAGCGTTCCAGAAGAGAGACGGCGGCGATGGCTTGCTCGAAACCTGTCGCGGGCTTCTCGCCCTGTACCAGGACAAACGGGACGAGGGAGAACGGTGGCTGGAGACCGGCCGCGCCCGTGCCGGAGACCCGGTCCCCGCCGCCCTGATGGCGGCGGTGGGAGCTTGGCGGATGTCCTGCGGGAACAGGATTCGCCTCGCCATGCTGGAACGGTTGAGACAGGCAGCGTCCCAGACCATCCCCACCCCGGCCGCGCTCTCTGTCTCTCTCAAGATCCTCCGCGAGGCCCACCAGCAACGGGATCTGCCGATCGATACCTTCATGGACCAGATGGCGGCCTATTCCAAGGCTGCCGCCGATCTGACCCTCTCCCCCGAGGAGCGCATCGACGCCTGCCTGCTGTGCCATGCTTTCCACCGCCACGACGAACTGAAACGCTTTGCTCTCCAGGGGGAACGGCAACGGCCCGACGATCCGGTGTTTCTCTTCTTCCGGCTTTTCGCCCTGAGTCAGGGGCGGCCGTGGGCGGTCCGCTCCCGCAAGGACCTCCGCCGGCTGAGCGAGCTGTTCGAGGCCCGGAGAGACCGTCTTCCCCTGCCCTTGGCATCCCTGATCGAGGACTTCCTGGACGAGTCGCCCGAATCCGGACACCCCACCACCGGTTCCGGCCGTCATCCTCCCTTCGGTTCGGGCAGCCAGATCAACGAGAATGACCCCGAGGAGATGGACATCATTCTGAATCTGATCGAAGTCCTGGTCTTCACTCATCTGCCCCAGATGGAGCGCATGCAACCCGCGGCCTTCCGGAACATGCTGATCGACCGCTACAGCGACAAATTTCCTTTCGGACCCGCCATGTTCCGCAAACTCATCGACATGGCCCTGGAGAGGCTCGATGCGTGATCCCTACCATGTTCTGGGACTGACTCCGGAAGCCGGGGACGAGGCGGTGCGGCAAGCCTACCTGGAGATGGTGCGTCGCCACCCTCCGGAACGATCTCCGGACCGGTTTCGTGAAATTCGCGCCGCCTACGAATCCCTCAGATCCGAACGCCACCGGCTGCAGCATCTGCTCTTCACCCTGCCGGAACCGGATCTGTCCCGGGCATGGGAACATTTTTTTCGCGCCGGCACCCCCCGGGCGTTCACCCGGACGGATTTCAATGCCATGCTGGTGGCGGCCATCGAGGGCTTTCGGCTGGAAACCGACCAGGAGTGACAGGGTGACCGTCAACCCGATCCACGAAGAACTGATCGCCCGGTTTCGCCGCCATCTGGAGGACTCCTCGGCCGGCGCATCCGTCCAGGAGGCCAGCACCGCACACGATCGAGAAGCGGGCAATGCCGACTTGTACGGTCTGCATGTGGAGCTGGCGGCCCTGAAGAACGAAGTGCGAATCGAGTCCCGCCAGTTCAAGCAGGCCTTGGATCGTTTCCAGGAACTGCTGGCCGCCCGGGCCGAGGAGGAGGCCCCGCGGGAACGGCAATACCGGCAGCGGGCCGAGGACCAGCAGCGGCGGACCCGGGAGGAGCGACGTCCACTGCTGCTGGAATTGCTGGAACTGCGGGACCGGATGGCCGATGGCCTGGCCGCCTCGGATCATCATCGTCCGGGCATTGTCGCCCGATGGCTGGCCCGGGAACGGGCCTGGAGAGCCGGAGTGCGGGAAGGACAGGTCATGGTGTTGCGGCGTTTGGACCAGATTCTGGCCGGCCAGGGAGTGCGGCCCCTGCCCGGCCCCGGCGCTCCCCTGGATCTGGAGAAGATGCGTGCCGTTGGGGTGGTCGACCGGCCCGATCTGCCCAATGGCGTGGTGGTCGAGGAACGTCGCCGCGGGTATCTTTGGGCAGAACAATTGCTGCGGCCGGCCGAGGTTCTGGTCAACAAGCGGAAACAGGAATCGTCATGAACGAACCCATCATCGGCATCGATCTGGGCACCACCAACTCGGAGGTGGCCCTGTTCGTGGATGGCCAACCCCGCCTGCTGGGCGAGGGCAGCCCGGGCTCGCCCATCCTGCCCTCGGTGGTGGGTCTGGATGACAACGGCGTCCTGCTGGTGGGAGAAACCGCCCGCAACCAGTTGGCGGTCCACCCCGAGCGAACCATCAAATCCATCAAACGCCGCATGGGCGAGAACACCACCATTCCCCTGGGGGACAAGGACTATACCCCCCAGGAAATTTCGGCCCTGATCCTGAAGCGGTTGCGGGACATGGCCCAGCAAGCCCTGGGATGTCCAGTCCACAAGGCGGTGATTACCGTCCCGGCCTATTTCTCCGATGCCCAGCGCCAGGCCACCCGGGAGGCCGGTTGGATCGCCGGGCTGGATGTGGTCCGCATGATCAACGAACCCACCGCCGCCGCCCTGGCCTACGAGGCCGGCCGCAACAGCCGAAAGCAGGTGCTGGTCTATGACCTGGGAGGCGGCACCTTCGATGTCTCGGTGGTGCGGATCGAGGGCGACGTGGTGGAAGTGATTTCCAGCCATGGCAACAATCATCTGGGCGGGGACGATTTCGACCAGGAGCTGCTGGACCACATCCTGGACGAACTGGAGAGTGAACACCAGGTGACCCTGCCCCCGAATTCTCCGGCCCTGGGTCGGCTGTTGCGGGGCGCCGAGGCAGCCAAGAAGGTCCTTTCCGACCACCCCTTCGTGCGCATCGAGGAGGAATTCCTGACCGAACGTCAGGGGGTGCCATTCCATCTCGGCATGGAAATCGACCGGACAACCTACGAAAAAATGATCCTGCCCTACGTGGAGGAAACCCTGGAAGCGGTCCATGTGGCCCTCCGCGATGCCGGCCTCACCGCCCGGGACATCCAGGAGGTACTGCTGGTGGGCGGTTCCACCCGCACGCCCCTGGTACGGGAACGACTGGAAGAAATCTTCGGACAGGTCCCCCGGGGCGAGGTGAATCCGGACCTCTGCGTCGCCATGGGAGCCGCCATCCAGGGCGCGATCATCGGCGGTCACCCCGGCACCGCGGTGCTGGTGGACATCACCCCCTATACCTTCGGAACCCGGGCCCTGGAATATGTGGACGACCGTCCCAACCCGGACATGTATGTACCGGTCATTCCCCGCAATACCCCCATCCCGGTGAGCCGAAGCGAGCTGTTCTTCACAGTCAACGATGGCCAGGAATCGGTGGATGTCCGGGTCTACCAGGGCGAACACCCCGACGTGCGCCACAACATTCTTATCGGCCAATTCCACATCGACGGGTTGGATCGGAAGGCCCCGGCCCACAATCCCATTCTCATGCGCTTCGATCTGGATCTGGATGGGGTCTTGAAGGTTTCGGCCATGGAAAAGGCCACCGGACTGGAAAAGCGGATCACCATCGACAACACCCTTGCACCCATGGGAGGCGCACGCCTGGCGCAGGCCCAGGAACGGATCACCGCCCTTTATGGCAATGGAGACGAAGCCCCGGCCGACCAGGAACAGGGGGATGCGGGAGACCATCCCGATCTGGCTCGGGCCCGTGCGATCATTGCAAAAACCCAAGGGTTGCTGAATGATGTCCTGGAGGAGGATCGGGAAGACATGATCACCCTGGTCGCTGCCATCAGCGAAGCCATGACGAAGGGGGACATCGCCGCCCTGAAGCAACCCCTGCATGATTTGTCCGAACTGCTCTTCTACCTGGAGACCTGAGCAGTGTCTGACCGCTGTCCCATCTGCCGGGCTCTGTTGACCGATCCCCCACTCTGCCGACGCTGCGGGGCCGATCTGGGGCCGGCATTGGTCTGTCGCACCAAGGCCGAAGCAGCCCTTGCGGCGGCGATGGGAGCGCTGTCACGCGGGGAAGCGGCGCAGGCCCGAGCCTGGTTGAGGCAGGCCCTCCGGCTGCATGCCACCCCCCTGTCCACCGCCCTGCTGGCTTGGGCTGTTCGGGATTGCAAAGTTTCACAGAGTCATTCTCCATGAAGAAGTCACAATGGACCACCTGGGCCAAGGAGATCTGGCAGGTTCTCAAAGCCCTGAAGATACTGGCCGTCGGTGTCTGGCGGCTGTTGATGTTGCTGGTGGCGGTCATCCGCGCCCTGGGACGGTTGATCCTGCGGATCCGGGCCGCCGGATCCAGATCCGACCCGACCGCGATCACCGCGACCGCGGTGGATGACGCCGAGGCGGATCTGGACGGGGACGCCAGTCGGGATCCTCTGGAGATTCTGGACGGCATCACCGGCTGGGACCGCCAGGATGCCCGTGCGCTGTGCCGGCTGCTCAACGCCTACGACCGCATCGTCCGCTCCGGCGCCGATGTTCCGGCCCTGGATCTGCGCCATGTGCGGGGCGAGGATCCCGGCGCCCTGTTTCCCATCGGCCCCCCGGTCCACTTCGTCGCCCTGGACCGGCAGGGGATGTGCGTCATCCGCTCCGGACTGGTGCGCACCCGCACCTATTCGGTCGCAGCGGCCAGCCAGGTCGGGATCGATCCCGGCGCTGGTTGAAGGCGGGGAGCGTCGGACAGCTCGCCGGACCACCGGTTCCATGGTAACCTGCCGGCACCTGTTCTGCCGCGACTGGTTGGAGAGAGCCTTCATGATCCAGACATTGTCCCCCAAGCACCTCCCTAGCAGAGCGTTGAAGGAGCCATTCGGGGCATCCCTGCCCCGCTGTCAGCCCGTTCATCAACGGGCTGCTTGCGCCTGGGTGCTGGCCGCCGGCCTGCTGGCCACCCCGCTGCCCGCCGCTGCGGGCAACCTGCTGGACGGGATCGCCGCCGTGGCCGAGGGCGAAATCATCACCCTCAGCGAAGTGGACCGCATGGCCAACCCCCTGCTGCAACGCCTGCGGGCGGACGGAGGCAACCCGGACCCGGAACGGGTACGGCGGCGGGTCCTGGACGAATTGATCCTCGTCCGGCTGCAGGAAAGCAAGGCCGCCAAACTGGGCATCAAGGTCACCCCCGCGGACATCGACCAGGTGATGACCGATATGGCCCGCAAGAACGGCCTCACCCCCGCGGAATTCCCCGGCGCTTTGCGCATGCAGGGCATCGCCCCGGATCAATATCGAGAGGAAATTCGCCAGAAACTGCTGCAATCCCGGCTGGTGCGACAGGTGATTCACCCCATGGTGATCGTCACCCAGGAAGACCTCCGGGATCTGCAACGCACCACCCGGGAGCCCACCCGTGGACCGGAGGAAGTGCGGCTGGGGCATATCCTGCTGGCCGTCAACGAGAACCTGTCCGCCGCCGAGGTGGACAAGCTCCGCGAGCGGGCCCAGTGGCTGGTGCAGCAACTGCAGGGCGGCGCTTCCCTGGCCGACCTGGCCAGCCAGTATTCCGACGATCCCAGCGCCCTGAAGGAGGGCGACATGGGCTGGTTCAAGCGCGACGACCTGCTGCCGGCCATCGAAACCGCGGTGTTCGGCCAGCCCCGGGGGGCGGTGGTCGGACCGGTCCGTTCGGCTCAGGGACTGCATGTCTTCAAAATCCTGGAGCTGGGCAAGGGCATCCCGGTCAGCGACCCGACGGTGGCGGAGGTCCAGGCCCGGCACATCCTGATCAAGCTGCCCCCCTCCCCCTCTCCGGACCAGCTCGACAAGGCCAGGCAGCGCATCGACGCCCTGGCGACCGAGCTGGCCAATGGTGCGGATTTCACCACCCTGGCCCGCCAGCACAGCGAGGACAGCAGCGCCAGCCAGGGGGGCGATCTGGGCTGGTTCGGCCGGGGGGTGATGGTGGCGCCCTTCGAGGAGGCCGCCTTCAAGCTGGAACCCGGCCAGGTGAGCGCGCCGGTCCGCTCGCCCTTTGGCTGGCACCTGATCCGGCTAGACAACAAACGCCGCCAGGAGCAGGAATCCCTCGGCGAGGCCCAGCTCAAGGAGCTGGAGGAGCGGCTGCGGGAAAGCCGGGTCAAGGCCCGTTACAACCAGTGGCTGAAGGATCTGCGCCTGCGCGCCTTCGTGGAAATCCGCTGACTGCCGATGATCGCCATCACCATGGGGGATCCGGCCGGGGTGGGGCCGGAGATCCTCCTCAAAGCCCTGGCCACGCCGCTCCGGCGCGGCGGCCCCCGGTATCTCTTCGTGGGCGATCCAGCGGTGCTGTCCTGGACCGCCCACCGCCTGGGACTGCCCCTGACTGGCCAGCCGGTGGCCACCCCGGAGGAGGCCGCCCGCCTGCCCGCCGGCTGCGCGGGCCTGCTGGCCACCACCGCCCGGGTACCCCTGGAGCGGTTGCAGTTTGGACATCCCGACCCGGCCCTGGGACCGGCCACCCTGGAGAGCATCCGCACCGCCGCACGATTGGCCCTGGAGGGACGGGTGAGCGCCGTGGTGACTCCGCCGATCAACAAGGCGGTGTTGCAGGCCGCCGGCTGCACCCTGCCCGGTCATACCGAAATCCTGGCCGACTGCTGCGGCGTTGCCCACCCGGTGATGATGCTGGCCGGCGGAGGTCTGCGGGTGGTGCCGATGACCATTCACCAATCCCTGGCCAGCGTCCCCCCGGATATCACCCCCGACCGGCTGACGCGGACTCTGGCCACGGTCCATCAGGCTTTGCGGGTCGAGTTCGGCCTGCGGGCGCCCCGGCTGGTGGTGGCCGGGCTCAATCCCCATGCCGGCGAGGGGGGGGCCTTCGGTGACGAGGAAGCCCGGGTGATCGCCCCGGTGGTGGCGGAGCTGGCCCGCCGCTGGGGAGCGGAGAGCCTGCGCGGCCCCCTGCCGGCGGACACCCTGTTCCATGCCGCCGCACGCCGGACCTGCGACGCCGTGGTCTGCATGTACCACGACCAGGCCCTGATCCCCCTGAAGATGCTGGCCTTCGGCCGGGCCGTCAACATCACCCTGGGTCTGCCCATCGTCCGCACCAGCGTGGACCACGGCACCGCCTACGACATCGCCGGCAGCAACCGGGCCGATCACCGTTCCCTGCTGGCGGCCCTGGCCCTGGCCGAGCGCCTGGTCCGCAATCGCCGCCGGGCCGTCGTCGGGTTTACCGTGAAAGTCGCGGAGCGGCTTTCAAACGCTGGCCGACCATGAGCAGCCCGCGCAGCCGTCTCCAGGGTCTGCTGAAGGCCCAGGGCATCCTCCCCAACAAGCGGCTTGGACAGAATTTTCTGGTGGATCCCGGGGTGGCCGAGCGGATCGTCGCCCAGGCCGGACTGCAACCGGGCGAAGCGGTGGTGGAAATCGGTCCTGGCCTGGGCAGTCTGACCCGGCCTTTGCTGCAACGGGCCGGCACGGTCTGGTGCGTGGAACGCGATGCCCGCCTGATTCCCCCCCTGCGGGCCCAGACCGCCGGGATCGGTGAACTGGTGGTGGTGCAGGGCGACGCCCTGGAGGTGGATTATCGGGAGCTGTCCCGCAGCCTGGGCGCTCCCCTGCGGGTGGTGGCCAACTTGCCCTACGGCATCAGCACCCCGCTGCTGTTGCATTTTTTGGCCCAACGGCAGGCCTTTGCCGGCCTGACCCTGATGTTCCAGAGCGAGGTCGCCCGGCGCATGGTGGCCGGACCCGGTTCCAAGACCTATGGCACCCTGTCGGTCCACTGCGGGCTGTGGGCTGAGGTGGAGCTGCTGTTCGAAGTCCCCCCCGAGGCCTTTCATCCCCGGCCCGAGGTCACCTCGGCGGTGGTGGGCATCACCCTGGGGCGGGAACCGGCCTTTCCGGTGGCCGATGTGGAACGTTTCGGGCAGGTGGTACGGGCCGCCTTCGGCCAGCGGCGCAAGACCCTGGTCAACGCCCTCAAGGGCCTGGATGCCGATCCGGCCGGCTGGCTGAGCCGGGCGGACATCGACCCGCGCCGCCGCGGGGAAACCCTGACGGTGGCGGAGTTCGCCGCCCTGGCCGACCCCGGACTGGCCACCCCCGTTTCATAACAGAACGTTGGAAAAGCCATCCATGGCTTTTCCAACGTCGGGAACCGCAAGCTCTGCTTGCGGTTCCCTCACGGAATCAACGGATTCCCAATCCGTTGATTCCGGCGGGGCATCCCTGCCCCGCCATCAGCCCATTTATCAACGGGCTGATAACTCCCTCATCATACCCTCGATGGCCTCCCGCACCCGGTTCAGCAGCTCCTTGCGCTCCGTGCGGGACAGTCCCACCGTGGGAATGGGCCGGCCGATGCGCACCTGGACCTCCCCCGGACGTTTGAGCAGAGAGCGGCGCGCCCAGTAGAGGCCAGCGTTGTGGGCCACCGGCACGATGGGCAACCCGGCGGCCATGGCGATGCCCACCCCACCCGGCTTGTAGTCCCCCACCTCTCCGGGTGCCACCCGGGTCCCTTCCGGAAAGATGATCAAGGATGTGCCCCGATCAAAATTGCGGCGGCTTTCCCGATGGAGCTTTTTCATGGCCTGGGTGCCCTGATCGCGGTCGATGAAGATCTGCCCGGAGGCCCGCAGCGCCCAACCGAAGAAAGGAATATAGAGCAGGCTTTTTTTCAGCACCCACACCACATCCGGAAAAATGGCGTGAAACACCACCGTCTCCCAGGCCGATTGATGCTTGGAGAGGAGTACATAGGGGGGCGGGGGCAGGTTTTCCAGGCCGATCACCCGGTGGCGCAGTCCACAGATCCTGGCCAACAGCCAGGCGCTGGCAGTGCCCCAGGCCGCGGCCAGCCGGCGCCGCACCGCCAATCCGGCCACCGGCCAGGCGCACAGGATCGCCAGGGAATAGACGATGACGGTGACCATGAACAGCACGAAAAACACGATGGAGCGTAGCTGAACCATGATAATACTCTTTTTCCATTGAAGTTCCGGCCTGATGGGACCATCATCCGCCGCTGACCGTCGCGCCGCGATCGTCAGCGGTGGCGGGAGGAGGAGGCCTCCCCCATCCATCGGTTACCGCGAAAGTCGCGAAGCGGCTTTCATCGGAGGAGGGAGGAGGGAGGCCTCCCCCATCCATCAAACTTAACGACCTCCCGGGCAGCCTGGCAAGCGCGCCCCGTCCTCACAGGAGACATTTCCGCATGGCCCATGCCCTGGTCCCGGCGTCCGAATCCGGAGAACTCCTTGCCTATCTGGAGGAAATCAATCGCTATCCCCTGCTCACCGCCGAGGAGGAATACCGGCTGGCGGTGGCGTTTCGGGACCATCAGGATCTGGAAGCGGCCCACCGGCTGGTGTCGTCCTATCTGCGCTATGTGGTCAAGATCGCCCGGGAGTATCAGGGCTATTACGGATTGCGCATGATGGACCTGGTCCAGGAGGGATCCATCGGCCTGATGCAGGCGGTCAAGCGTTTCGATCCCGACAAGGGATTCCGGCTGGCCACCTATGCCATGTGGTGGATCCGGGCCGCCATCCAGGAGTTCGTGCTGCGCAGCTGGAGCCTGGTCAAGGTCGGCACCACCACGGCCCAGCGCAAACTGTTCTTCAACCTGCACAAGTCCAAGCGCCAGGCCGGTCTGCTGGATGCCGTCGAGGCCCGGGAAATGGCCAGGACGCTGGGGGTGGACGCCGTCACGGTCCAGGAAATGGACCGGCGCCTCGCCGGTCCGGACCAGTCCCTCAACTGCCCGGTCATGGAGGGCGGGGAGGATTTCCAGGACCTGCTGCCCGATCCCCGGCCCAACCAGGAATGCCTGCTCCTCGACCGGGAGGAGGTGCGCCTCCGCAGGCTGTTGACCACCGCCGCCCTCGCCACCCTGGAGGAACGGGAGCGGTTCATCGTTCGGGAGCGGATCATGGCCGATACCCCCGCCACCCTGGATGCCATCGGCCAGCGGTTGGGTATTTCCAGGGAACGGGTGCGGCAACTGGAAAAACGCGCCCTGGACAAGATGCGGCGCCAGATTGCCCCGGCCTGATCCCGGTTTCCTCTCCCCTGTTCCGCCTCCTTTCCCCCTCGGGGGAGCCACCGCCAGATATCCGGTCGGCTCGGTTCAAGTTTTTTCTTGTCTCATGACTCCCTTCTGGATTACAATTTGGCGTACAGAACGGCTATCGTCTAAATTTTTTATAATATTTTTCATTAACGATAGAACATATTGATTATAAAATTCAATAAAATCTTTCAAATAGCCAGGAGCAACAAACCCATGATGACCCTCTGCATCGCCGCCACCAATCCTGAAGAGTTGACCTGCCGCCTGGAACTCCTCCTGCAACGGCTGCGGAGCTTCCTGGGCGTTCCCGACCCGGCACCGCCCAAACACGGCGCCGAGCTGGGCGCCATGGCCGACAGCCTGCCGCCGGGACCCGAGCAGGTCCCCAGGAATGACCCCGCAGACGGCTGTGTCCGCCGCAAACCTTGATGGAGGGTGGAGGCCTCCCTCCACCCTCCACCGATGAAAGTCGCTCCGCGACTTTCACGGTAAAACAACGGCCACCTCCAGGATCCTGGCGACCTGCATCCCAATCTTCAGGCCGGGAGGTGGCCCAGGCCAGGGAGGAGTCAACCGGCAAGAGCCGATAGGACCAGAACCAGCTTATTCCACGGGAGTCACCAGACCGGCCTTATCGAGTATTCTCTGGGCGAGCTTTCGAAAATCCGTATCGGCCTGTTGGACATTCCTGGCATGGGATCCCAAGGCACCGTCCGCCGGCTGAAGACGAAAAATGGGCTTGCGCGCCTCCTGGGCCATTGGCATGAGGCTGCGGTAGTGTTTCAACAGCAACAGGCAGTGGGGGTCATTGGCAACACTGACATTGCTAACGCTGTGTCCATCCAGAACATAGCGCTGGTAATACTCGGGAATGCGGGCAATCCACTGCTCATAGGACCTGACCGGCCGGTCGAGACGGGTCGAGTGCTGCAGGACCACATACCCGAGGGGTTGCATGCCGGCCACAGGCAGTTCCAGATTGGTGTTCCGATTCTTGTTCTGCTCCCGGCGCTGTCGCCAACCTTGCCGCCATATCCGCAAGGTTGGCCCCAGGTTGCGCAACCCCTGGAGAGAATACAGATCAGGCCCCAGGGGCACGACCAGATAATCAGCAGCGATCAGGGCGGCCCGATTGATCGCCCCCAGATTGGGCCCCAGATCGACCAAAACCACATGGGCCAT
>PEAP01000098.1 GCA_002753665.1 Magnetococcales bacterium DC0425bin3 | reverse complement strand
GCTGCTGTTGCCAATGATCCAGCCGCTGGTCCCGAATCTGCCGGATCCGGTTGACCTGCTGCTGCGTCAGACTGTGGGACTTCTTCTTCCGGGGCATGGCTGGATGGCATTTCGATGTAATTGGATCCCAAAAACACATTCCATTTCCGGACAATCGGGGTTAGAATTCGTTCCCACGCGCCGGTGGCCAACCGCCTTGCGCTGCCGGAGTCACATGTTGCGGTCACGGTTTCACTTTTGGCAAGGACAGGGAATCAAACCATGGCTTCCACTCTGTTGCGTTCAGTCCTTTATGTGCCCGGATCCAACCCCAAGGCCCTGGCCAAGGCCCCCGGCCTGGGAGCGGACGCCCTGATCCTGGACCTGGAGGATTCGGTCGCCCCGGAGGCCAAGGCCGCGGCGCGGGACAACATCCGCACCACCCTGCCCGGGATGGCCGGCCAGTCCCTGCACCGTACCGTGCGCATCAACGGCGTGGAGACCAGCCTGTGGCAGGCCGACCTGGACGGCGTGCTGCCCGGCAATCCGGAGGCCATCACCCTGCCCAAGGTCGAACATCCGAACCAAGTGGAAACCGTGGCCACCTACCTGGCCGCCCGGGAGCCGGAAGGCAAATCCCTGCCCATCTGGGCCATGATCGAATCCCCCCTGGGGGTCCTCAACGCCTTCGCCATCGCCACCCATCCCCGGGTGTCCTGCCTGGTGCTGGGGACCTCGGATCTGGGCAAGGATCTCGGCGTGGAGGCCACCCCGGAGCGGGAAGCCCTGCACACCGCACTCCAGATGACTGTCCTCGCGGCCCGGGCCGCCAAGGTGGCGGTGGTGGACGGGGTGTTCCTCGATCTCAAGGACGCCGCGGGCCTGGCCGCCCAATGCGCCCAGGGCGTTCGCTTCGGTTTCGACGGCAAGACCGTGATCCACCCCACCCAGGTGACCGCCGCCAACGCCGCCTTTCTGCCCAGCCCCGAAGCGGTGACCCGGGCCCGCGCCCTGGTGGCCAGCTGGCAGGCGGCCCGGGAACGGGGCGAGGAGATCTGCGTGGTGGATGGACGGCTGGTGGAACGGCTCCATGTGGTCCAGGCCGAACGGATCCTGGATCTGGCCCGGCGGGCCGCCGAGAAAAAACCGGCCTGAGCCGCCTCCCATGCGGCTGCAGACCAAAACCACGATGCTGACCGCATGGCTGTTCGTGGGCATGATCCTGGTGATCGTGCCGGCCAGTCTGTTCGCCTTCCGTCACTATTCCATTTCCAGCGCCGAGGAGCAGGTCCGTTCCGCCGCCGAGATCGTCCGGGTCAGCCTCACCGAGGCGATGATCAACCAGGTGATCGACCACCGGGAGTCGTTCCTGACCCGTCTGGCCGAGGTGAAGGGCCTGCTGGAGGCCCGGGTGGTGCGGGGCGCCTGGGTGACCGACCAGTTCGGGCCCGGCCTGCGGGCGGAACGCACCATGGATCCCGTCGAGGAACAGGTGCTGCGCACCGGGCAGACCTATTTCGACATGCTCACCGAGGGCACCAATCCCATCTTCCGGGGCACCATCCCCTTCGTGGCCGACGAACGCGGCTCGCCCAACTGCCTGGGCTGCCACCAGGTGCCCAACGGCGCGGTGCTGGGGGCCATCACCATCACCCTGTCCCTGTCCAGCCTCAAGCACCAGGCCCTGAGTACCATCCTGCTGCTGGTGATCCTGATCATCGTGTTCGCCCTGGTGGCCGCCCTCATCTTCCGCTGGCAGGTGGCCCCGGTGGCCCAGGTGGCCAACCGGGTCCAGGCGGTGGTGGCCCAGGCCAAGGGAGGAGACTTCCGCGCCCGGGTGGTCTATGCCGGCGCGGATGAGTTGGGGGAGATCGCCCGGGATCTCAACTGGATGATGACCTATCTGCAGGACAATCTCGGCGCCATCACCCATGAGGTGGCCAGGTTGCTGCAGTTCGAGCTGAAAGGCAATACCAACCTGCTGGCCACCACCTCGGAAATGGTCAATACCCTGGTGGAAGTGGCCCAGTTCAAGCTGGCGGTGGAAGAGGATCGCACCCGGCGCGAGGTCTATCAACGGCTGGCCCGCATCCTGGCCGGCCAGTTCGACCTTGACCGTTTCTCCATCTATGAAGTCGCCGCCAGCCAGAATCACATGAAACCCATGGTGGTGGATGGTCAGGCCGATGCCCCCTGTCGCTGGTGCCAGCAGGAAATCCTGTTCCAGGCCGATGCCTGCCGGGCCCAGCGCACCGGCCATACCGTGGACTCCATCGACGATCCCCATACCTGCGCCCTGTTTCTGGGTGAGGAGGAGGATTCCGGCCTGGGGCACATCTGCATCCCGGTGCTGCATGCCGGGGCGGTGGGCAGCGTGGTGCAGTTGGTGATTCCCCGAAAACATGGTCCCCTGCTCCAGCTCCTGTTGCCGTTCATCAAAGTCTATCTGCGCGAGTCGGCCCCGGTGGTGCAGGCCAAGCGTCTCATGGATACCTTGCGGGAGTCGGCCCTGCGGGACGCCCTCACCGGCCTGCACAACCGCCGGTTCCTGGAGGAATACGTGGAAACCATGGTGGCCACGGCCCAGCGCAAGGAACAGCGTTTCAGCATCCTGATGATCGACCTGGACCACTTCAAGCAGGTCAACGATACCCATGGTCACGAGGCGGGCGACACCGTGCTGCGCACCATCGCCCAACTGGTGGCCCGGCAGGTGCGCACCTCCGACCTGGTGATCCGCTTCGGAGGGGAGGAGTTCATGGTCCTGCTGCAGGAAACCTCCGGCTTCACCGGGGACATGGTGGCCGAAAAGATCCGCCGGATCGTGGCCGACACCCCCATCACCATCCCCGGCTGCGTACTCAGCAAGACTCTGTCCATCGGGGTGGCCATCTATCCCGACGCCGGCGCCGACTTCTGGGATACGGTCAAGCTGGCCGACCAGGCCCTCTACCGGGCCAAGGATACCGGGCGCAACCGGGTGGTCATTCACGAAGCTCCGCAACGGATCTGACAGACCAACCGGGGCCCGTCAAGGGCGGACCCGGTTGGTCTGGTCAGCAGAAGAATCAAAGCCCCCGCAGGGTCTTGTAGGAGTTGATCAGGCCGTTGGTCGAACCGTCGTGGCCGGCCACCGGGCCCGGTGCGGTCAATTCCGGCAGGATGCGTTTGGCCAACTGCTTGCCCAGCTCCACCCCCCACTGGTCGTAGGAGTTGACACCCCAGATCACCCCCTGGACATGGATGGTGTGTTCGTAGAGGGCGATGAGCATCCCCAGGGTGCGGGGATCGAAGCGGCGCACCAGGATGGAGTTGGTGGGGCGGTTGCCCTGGAACACCTTGTGGGGAGTCAGGAAGTCCACCTCTTCGCGGGACAGCCCCTGGGTTTCCAGTTCGGTCCGGGCTTCCTGGGCGGTCTTGCCCATCATCAGGGCTTCGGTCTGGGCGAAGAAATTGGACAGAAAGATGGGATGGTGATCGCCGATGGGGTTGTGGGTCTCGGCGGAGGCGAGAAAATCCGCCGGGACCAGCCGGGTGCCCTGGTGCATCAGCTGGTAGAAGGAATGCTGGCCGTTGGTGCCGGGTTCGCCGAACATCACCGGGCCGGTGGCATAATCGACGCTTTCCCCGTCCCGGGTGACGCTCTTGCCGTTGGACTCCATGTCCGCCTGTTGCAGATAGGCCGGCAGGCGGTGGAGGTACTGGTCATAGGGCAGCACGGCGTAGCTTTCGGCCCCCAGGAAGTTGTGGTTCCAGACCCCCACCAGGGCCTTGATCACCGGCATGTTGGCCGCCAGGGGGGCGGTGCGAAAATGCTCGTCCATGGCGAAGCCGCCGGCATGCAGCTCCATGAAACGTTCGAAGCCGATGGCGATGGCGATGGGCAGGCCGATGGCGGACCAGAGGCTGTAGCGTCCCCCCACCCAGCTCCAGAATTCGAACATGTTGGCGGTGTCGATGCCGAACTTGCCCACTTCGCCGGCGTTGGTGGACAGGGCGACGAAATGCCTGGCCACCGCCTGTTCCCCCAGCCGCTCCACCAGCCAGGCCCGGGCCGACCGGGCATTGGCGATGGTCTCCTGGGTGGTGAACGTTTTGGAGGCGACGATGAACAGGCTGGTTTCCGGATCCAGCCTGCGGACCGTCTCGGCGATGTGGGTACCGTCCACATTGGAGACGAAGTGAATGTTCAGCCCGGGCTTGATGTAGGGCTTGAGGGCTTCGCAGACCATCACCGGGCCCAGATCGGAGCCGCCGATGCCGATGTTGACCACGTCGGTGATGGATTTGCCGGTGTGGCCCTTCCAGGAGCCGTCCCGCACCGCGTTGGAGAACCGGCGCATATGCTCCAGCACGGCCTGGACTCCCGGCATCACGTCCTGGCCGTTCACCAGCACCGGCCGGCCCGAGCGGTTGCGCAGGGCGGTGTGCAGCACGGCGCGTTTTTCGGTATTGTTGATGGTCGCGCCGGAGAACATCCGCTCCCGCCAGCCTTCCACGTCCCGGACCCGGGCCAGGTCGAGCATCAGGGCCATGGTTTCGGCGGTGATGTTGTTCTTCGAGTAGTCGAACAGGATCTCCTCCAGCTTCATGGAGAAGCTCTGGAACCGGTTGGGATCCCGGGCAAACAGGTCCCGCATGTGGCGTCCGGTGTTCTGGTCCCGGTGGGTTTCCAAGGCCTTCCAGGCGGGCAGGTCGGTGAGAACGGCCATTTCCACTCCGTCATAGCGTTGCAGGGTGATGGGATCGGGCGCGGGACGCTTGAGAACCGCCCCAGTGAGTCAGATTAGCATAATTACCGTGAAAGTCGCGGAGCGACTTTCATCGGTGGAGGGTGGAGGAAGGCTGGCACGTTCCGTTTCCTTCACGCCCGCCGATCTGTATACATGTTTCCGGTCGTCTCCGTGACCGGAGACCTGTCCACCCCATTGTCTTCCGCGCAAGGATGTTTGCACGCCGATGTCCATTCAACAGCACGAAATAGAAGATTATTATCAGGTTCTCAACCGGCTGGGTCGGGCCATCGGCGACCACAACGCCTGGTTCATGCTCTGGCACCGCACGCTGATCTGCAAGCTGCCGGTGGGTTCGGACTATTTGGCGCAGGACGGTCACCAGCGCTGCAAGTTCGGCCAATGGCAGGCCCGGGGGGTACCGCGGTTCCTGGCCGAGAGCCCGGATTTCGACCAGATCGACCAGGCCCACCGGGCCATGCACGACACGGCCCGGGAGCTGGCCCTGAAAACCCATCACGGTCAGGCCATCACTCCCCTGGAGTACGACGCCCTGCTGGGGCACCGCAACCGCTTCCGGGATCTGCTCGGCACGCTGGAAAAGAGCCTGCACAAACTGATCTCCCACACCGATCCCCTGACCCGGGTTCTCAACCGTCAGGGCATGATCCAGGCCCTGGAGGAGGAGCAGGAGCGCCTGAAAAGCACCGGGGACCGCAGCACCCTGTGCCTGCTGGATCTTGACCATTTCAAGAGCATCAACGACCGCTACGGTCATCTGGCGGGCGATCATGTCCTGCAGAAGACCGCGGCCTTCGTCACGACCCATCTGCGGCCAGGGGACCTGATCTTTCGGTATGGGGGAGAGGAATTCCTGATCT
The DNA here is from genome assembly GCA_002753665.1 of Magnetococcales bacterium DC0425bin3. Taxonomy (GTDB): domain Bacteria; phylum Pseudomonadota; class Magnetococcia; order Magnetococcales; family DC0425bin3; genus DC0425bin3. Next base: position 6,401 of record PEAP01000098.1, on the reverse strand, counting down.
GCCTGCCGGCCACGGAGCTGGCCACCGCGGTCATCATTCTGAACCGGGTGCGGGTGGCCCTGGCCGCGGAGCCCTTCGACGCGTTGACTCCGGGTCTGACCCAGGTGACCGGCTCGTTCGGCGCCGCGGAGTTCGATCCCACCCAACCGGTGACCCACAGCATCGAACGGGCCGATCGGGCGGTCTATCGGGCCAAATCCGAAGGACGCAATCGGGTCTGCCTGTTCAGCGACGCCGCCAACGCCGGTCCCGGAAGGCCGCCGCACGAACAGGAATCCGATGATTCTTCAGATGGCCACCCATTCTCCAGAGTGAACGCCTGCCCATGAACCTCGAGAACGACCAAAGGAACGCCACGGACGGCAGGATCAAGACTCGATCATATCGACCGGGGCACGGGCCGGCGGCTCGGCGGCTGGGGAGGCGGGGCGGGTGTCTTCCATCATCACCCCGCCGGGGCCGGGATCGTACAGGGGCGAGGCAAACCCCGGCTGTTCCTCCCGCAGCCCGTGGAAGACATGCTCGATGCACTCCAGCAACCCCTGACCAAAGTCGATGGAGGGGTTGTTGACCAGTTTGACCCCCACCCGCGGCGAGAAGGAATAAGGGGTCAGGACATAGTGGCCGTGGTAATCCTGGTCGAGAAAGCGGGTGCGCAGGCGGCCGCCCAGCATTTCCGACAGGATCTCCAGCAGTTCCCGATAGCTGAACCGCTCGTTGCCAGTGAGGATGACGTTGCGGTTGCGGTAGGCGGGGTCCAGAATGTCGGCGCTCAACTGGGCGGCATCGCGACCATGGATGTACTCCCGTTCCTCGGCGCCGTTGCCGGGAAAGGTGATCTCGCCTTCGATCAGGGCCTCGCGGATGATGCGGTAGAGGCGGTTCAGCGTATTGGCCCGTTCGCCGTAGACCGATCCGTAGCGGATGATGGTGTAATCCAGCCCGAACTGTTCCGCGTACTGCTCGATGATCATCTCCGAACATTTCTTGGAGGTGCCATAGAAAGCCCCCCGGTGGGAGAAGACATAGGCGGAGCTGGCATAGACGAAGCGGTAGACGTGATGGGTCCGGCAACCCTCCAGCACGTTGAGGTTGCCCATGATGTTGAGGGTGACCGTGGGCACCGGCTGGTCGATGGAGCGGTTGATGTCGGCCTGGCCGGCGAAGTTGTAGACCACCTCGAAGCCACGGATGGCCTCCTGCACTTGGCGGGCGTCCAACAGATCGCCGATGATCATCCGGCCCCGCCCGTTGAGAAACGGGCTGGCGACCTTGTCGAACACCGCCACCTGATGGCCGCGGTCCAGCAGCTCGTCCACCACATAGCTGCCCAGAAAGCCGGACCCGCCGAAGACCAGGATTCTCATGCCCCTTCTCCGACGCCAAAGAAGGCCCGCAGATGGCCGATGGCGCTGCGGCCCATGGCCAGCACCGCCTCATCGGCATTGCCGCCGATGTGGGGGGTGGGGATGAAGTTGGGCAGGGTGAGGAACTCCCGATCGGTGACCGGCTCCTCCTCGAAGACATCCAGGGCCGCCCCGGCGATACGCCCGGCCCGCAGGGCCACTTTCAGGTCGCCGTTGTGGACCACTTCCCCCCGGGAGGTGTTGATCAGGAAAGCCGTGGGCTTCATCCGCTCCAGGGTGACGCGGTTGACCAGGTGATGGGTCAGGGGAGTCAGGGGCACATGCAGGGTGATCAGGTCGGCCTGGGCCCAGATCTCCTCCTTGCTGACCGGGGTCAGGCCATGTTCCCGACAGTAGTCGTCCCGGGCCAGAATGTCGTTGGCCAGGATGCGGCAGTGGAACGGAGCCAGCAGGTGGGCCAGCTCCTTGCCGGCATGGCCCAGGCCGATGATGCCCACGGTGCGCCCGGTCAACTGCACGCCCCCGCTCTTGTGCCACACGCCCTCCTCCCGCAGCCGCTGGCTGGTGTGGAAGACGTTGCGGCACAGGCCCAGCATGCCGCACAGGGCCAGCTCCGCCACCGACCGGCGGTTGACCCCCCCGGTCCAGCCCAGAACCACGGTGTGGGCGGCCATGGCCGCCTGGTCCAGGTTGTCCAGCCCCACCCCGTACTTGGCGACGATGCGCAGCCGGGGGCAGGCGTCCAACAGGGGACCGTCCACCGGCTCCAGCCCCACCACCGCCCCGTCGGCCCCGGCCAGGAACTCCCGCAGCTCCGCGCCGGCCAGTCGCTGCCCGTCCTGGTTGAGGCGGGCGTCGGCAAACAGTTCCAGCAGCTCCCGGCGCAGAGTGGGATGCCGGGAGAAGGACGGCGAGGTGACCGCAATGCGGGGCCGGCCGCTCAAACCAGGGCCTCGGCGGCAGCCACGATGTGGGGGGTGTCCACCCCATAGAGGTTGTGCAGATAATCGCGGTTGCCGTTGACCACCACGAAGCGATCCTGGATGCCCAGCCGCTTGAGGCGTTTCAGGATGCCCTGGTCGGCCATGACCTCGGTGACCGCGCTGCCGAAGCCGCCTTCGAGCAGTTGCTCCTCCACGGTCACCAGGGCCGGATAGCGGTCCAGGATGGCGGCCAGACCCGGGGCATTGACGGGCTTGATGCGGAACAGATCCACCACCCCGGCGTCGATGCCCTTGGCCGCCAACAGTTCCCGGGCCTTGAGGGCCTTGTGGACCAGGAATCCGCAGGACACGATGCCGACATCCTTGCCCCGGACCACCTCGGCGCAACCGGCTTCGAGTACCTCCGGGGTGAAGCGGCCGTGATAGACCGGCGGCTGGGGACGCCGTTCCAGCCGCAGATAGCGAAAGGCGGGCCACTCCAGGGCCAGGTGGGTCATGGCGGTGGCGGATTCCTCGTCGCAGGGGGTGAGGATCTCGATGCCGTTCTGGGCCTTCATGATGGCCAGATCCTCAGGGGTGAAGTGGGTCAGGGCGGCATGGTCATACCCCAACCCCACCCCTACCGCCACGAAGGTGACCGGCAGGTGCATGGCGGCGATGACGCATTTGGTCTGTTCGTAGCAGCGGGCGGTGATGAAGGGCGCCATGGCGTAGCAGATCACCTGCTTGCCGCACAGGGCCAAGCCGGCACCGATGTCCACCAGGTTCTGCTCGGCGATGCCGGTGAAAACGAAATTGTCGGGCAGATCCCGGCGAAAGGCGTCCAGGGCCTTGGCGCCGAAATCGGCACTGAGGAAAAAGAGATCCCGGTTTTTCAGGGCGGTCTGGTAGGCGGCATCCACGAAGATGTCGCGCATCAGTTTGGGCTGGGCAGTCACGGTTGGCGCCTTCCTTCAGCTGGAGATGCAGTTGACGGCCAGTTCCTTCCGGGCCTGGGCGGCCTGCTCGGGGCTGGGCATCCGGTTGTGCCACACGTTGACCCCTTCCATGAAGGAGACCCCCTTGCCCTTGATGGTGTTGGCGATGATGGCCAGGGGCTTGCCGCCGGGCCGTTTGATCCGTTCCAGGACCGGCATCAGGCTGGCATAGCTGTGGCCGTCCACCTCCACGGCCTCCCAGCCGAAGCTGGCCCATTTGGCCGCCAGGTCGCCCTGGTCCATGAGATCGTCGGTGCGTCCCAGGGTGCAGAGCCGGTTGCGGTCCACGATGACGGTGACATGGTCCAGGCGGTGATGGGGCGGGAAGAAGGCCGACTCCCAAATCGAGCCCTCGTAGCATTCGCCGTCCCCCAACAGCACCACCACCCGGTAGTCGCGCCGGTCGTGACGGCCGGCCAGGGCCATGCCGCAGGCCAGCCCCAGGCCGTGCCCCAGGGAGCCGGAGATCGATTCGATGCCCGGCACGCGGATATCGGCATACATGCCCAGCAGCGCGCCGGGCCGGGTATAGCGCTGCACCTCCGCGGCGGGGAAAAAGCCCAGATCCCCCAGGATCGGGTAGAGGGAAGCGGCGGCGTGGCCCTTGCTGACGATGAACCGGTCCCGGCCGGGGTCGTCGGGCCGGGTGGGGTCGATGCGCAGGATGCCCCCGTAGTAGAGCCCGATGAGGACCTCGGTGCAGGAAAAACCGGAGGGGATATGCCCCATGCCCTGGGCCACCACCATCTCGAAGAGCTGGTTGCGGAACCACCGGGACTTGTCGATGAGCGTTTGATAAGACACCTTGCAGGACTCCTTCAGGCGGCGTTGCGTTCTTCCAGCAGCTTGCGGCGCAGGGGAATGGCCACCATGCGCCGGACATGGTCCAGCACCTCGGGACCGAAGCGGTCCAGCACCATGTTCAGGTAGCGGGGGTTGGTGAAATACCGGTGCCAGGCCTGGTCGCGGAACTCCAGAATGTCCGCCGCCGAGCAGTGTTCGTTGGCCAGGGGTTTGGTCTCGAAGCTGTGTTGGCTGAAATGCTGCCACTGTTCCGGCAGCTCCCGACCCTGCTCCACCGCCAGGGTGTGGAGGGCGGAGCCGGGGTAGGCCATGGCGGAATAGAAGTTGGCGAACTCGCAGTTGAGTTCCATGGCCAGGTCCAGGGTCTGCTGCATGCGCGAGATGGAATCGTCCGGCAGGCCGAAGATGTAGTTGCCGATGATCTTGATGTCGGCGTCCTGGATGCGGCGCACGGTCTGGATGATCGCGCTGTTGTCCAGTTTTTTCGCCCCGTCCCGCACATAGTCGCTGGCGCTTTCGATGCCCAGGCACAGCCAGCGGAAACCGGCCTTGCGCAGCTGGTCCAGCAGTTCGGGATAGGCGGTATCCACCCGGGCGTAGGCCCAGATGTTGAGATCGTAGTCCCGCTGGGCCAGCAGGTCACAGATGGCCCCCACATGGCGCTTGTTGAGGACGAACATCTCATCGACGAACTTGATGTTCTTGACGCCGTAGCGTTCCACCAGAAAATCGATCTCCCGCACCACGCTTTCCGGGCTCCACATGCGGTAGCTGGGCTTGCCGAACGGCGCGTTGATGCAGCAGAAACTGCACTTGAAGGGACAGCCCAGGCTGGTATGAATGGCCACGTAGGGGGTGCGCTGGTGAATGTGGTCGAAGCAGTGCCAGTTGTGGGCCCGGTAGCGGTCCATGGACAGCAGATCCCAGGCGATGCCTGGCATCTCCCGGTCCAGATCGCGGATCAGGGGGGTTTCGGTGGTGGGGGCGACGATGGTCGTGCCATCCCGCCACCAGAGGCTGGCGACGTTGGAAAAATTCCGGGCGCCGCTCTTCAGGGCGCGCACCGTTTCCAGGATGGTGATGGGGCCTTCGCGGTCACAGAGGAAGTCGATGGCCTCCTCTTCCATGGTGCGGCGGGGCAAGGCGGCGGGGTGGGTGCCGGTCATCAGCACCGGCGTGCCACAGCCCGACTCGCGGATCAGGCGGGCGATGCGGCCCGCCGAGCCCATGTTCTGGGTGGAGGCGGACGGTTGCAGGCCGTAGACCGGCAGCACGATCAGGACCGGGTCGAAATCCTCGCTGGCCGCCCGGGCCGTCTCCTCGGCGCTGACATACAGGGCCGGGGCGTCATAAATGGCGGAACTCAGCCCATGCTGCCGCAAATAGTTGGCGAACAGGCCGGCGAACACGGGGGGCTCGATGCCGCAGAACTCGTCCCCCAGATCCTGGTAGGTTTTCTTGCGGTCGCCCGGATTGATGAACAGAACGTCGATTTTTTCCGCCATGATGTGCGTTCACCGGCAGCCCCGCCGTCGAACATCCGGACCGCTGCAGGCCGCAAGGACTTCCGGACCGGGACCCATCCCCCCATGGTTCGGCAGTCATTGATAGGATCGTGCATCCTAATCCATGTGCGGGGGGCGGAACAATCCCCGTTCAGTCGCGTGGAGACCTCCCCGTGGTTCATGGCGGCCCGGGGGCAAGAGACGCTTGTCCGCCTACCGTTCCCGCAGGCTCTCGTCCACATGTTCCATGACCGGGCTGAGGAAGAATTCGATCAGGCGCCGTTGGCCGGTTTTGATCTCGGCCGTTACGGCCATGCCCGGGGTCAGGTTGACCAGCCGATTGCCCACCGGCATGGTGGTCCGCATCATCTTCAACCGGGCGGTGTAGACCAGTCCCAGGGTTTCATGCTCCACCGCATCCGGCGAGAGATCGGTCACCGTGCCGGGGATCAGGCCGTATTTGGTGAAGGGGAAGGTTTCCAGCTTGATGGCGGCCGGCTGGCCTTGTGCCACGAAGCCGATCTCCTTGTTCTGCAACCAGGCTTCGACCTCCAGGCCCCCCTGTTGCGGCACGATGCGCATCAGCTCCTGGGCCGGGGTGACCACTCCGCCGACGGTATGGATGGCCAGCTTTTGCACCGTGCCGGAGATGGGGGCTTTCAGGCTATGCAACTATAATGGATCCCAAAAACCGGACAGTGTGTTAAGCTCTGAACCACACCAAAACATGAGGAGTGGAAATGGGCAATGTTCGCAAGCAGTATACGGGGGCATTCAAGGCCAAGGTGGCGCTGGCGGCGATGC
>PEAP01000097.1 GCA_002753665.1 Magnetococcales bacterium DC0425bin3 | reverse complement strand
AGGCCCGGGTCTCCAACATGACGGTGGAGGAGTTCGAGGAGTACGACAAGGCCGGCATGGCCGTCACCGACGCCCAGGGCGCCCTGCAGGTGGCCCGGCAGGAAGGTCGGGATGAAGGCGAAAAAATTGGTATACAGAAAGGCCGCCAGGAAGGCGAAATCGCCTTCCTGCTGCGCCTGTTGCAGCGCCGCTTCGGCCCTCTTCCGGCCTGGGTGGAAGGGCAGGTCCAGGCCGCCGGACCGGAGCGCCTGGCGCTCTGGAGCGAGCGGATTCTGGAAGTCCGTTCGCTGGCAGAGGTCTTTGCGGACGGGCAACAGTAGGGGAGGGATCGATACCCACGCCGGCCGTCAGGCCGGTTTCAACAGCGCCCTGATCCGCGCCACCAGGCCCGGCGGATCCAGCTCCAGCTCCCCCCGCAGGCCGTCGGGATTGCCGTGGGGGACAAAGCGATCCGGCAGGCCCCAGACCCGCACCTTCAAGCCATTATCCAACAGTCCCGCCCCGGCGAGAAACTCCAGCACCCCGGCCCCGAAGCCCCCGCGCACGCTGTTTTCCTCCAAGGTCACCAGGCAGGGCCGGCCGGCGGCCTCCCGCAGCAGATCTTCATCCAGGGGCTTGACGAAACGGGCGTCGTAGACCGCGGCCTGGATCCCCTCCGCGGCCAGCCGTTCCGCCGCCTGCAGGGCGGCATGCACCAGCGGTCCCACCCCGACGATGGCCATATCGCCGCCGTTCCGCAGCCGCCGGCCACGCCCCACCGGCACGACGGCCGGCGGCACCGGCGGCAGGCCCAGAATCGTGCCCCGGGGATACCGGATGGCGCAGGGCGATTTGGAATCCAGGGCGGTGAGCAGCAGATGGCGCAGCTCGTTCTCGTCGGCCGGGGCCATCAGGATCAGATCCGGGATGGCCCGTAGAAAGCTCAGGTCGAATGCCCCGGCATGGGTCGGACCATCGTCCCCCACCAGCCCGGCCCGGTCCAGCACCAACACCATCGGCAACTGCTGCAGCACCACGTCGTGGATGACCTGATCGTAGGCCCGCTGCAAAAAGGTGGAATAGATCGCCACCACCGGCAGCAGACCCTCGGTGGCCAACCCGGCGGCAAAGGTCACGGCATGCTGCTCGGCGATGCCCACATCGAAAAAGCGTGTGGGAAACTGCTTCTGGAACAGGTGCAGGCCGGTGCCCTCGGGCATGGCGGCGGTCACGGCGTTGATGCGTGGATTCTTCTGCGCCTCCGCCACCAGGGTCTCGGCGAAGATCTGGGTGAAGCCGGGCCGGTCGCCATTGGGATGCAGCGTGCCGGTCTTGCGGTCGAACGGCCGCACCCCGTGATAGGTGCAAGGGCTGTGTTCGGCCGGGGGATAGCCCTTGCCCTTGCGGGTCACCACATGGAGCAATATCGGATCGTTGAGCCGCCGGATGTTGCCCAGGGTCGGAAGCAACTGCCCGAAATCGTGGCCGTCGATGGGTCCGAAATAGGTGAACCCCAGCTCCTCGAACAGGGTGCCGGGGGTGATCATGCCCTTGAGATGCTCCTCGGTCTTGCGGGCCGCCTTGCGCAGCGGCACGCTGATGCGCGACAACACCCGTCCGGTGCCATCCTTGAGGCTGGTGTAGACCGGACCACTGAGAATGCGGCTGAGATAGGCCGACAGCGCCCCCACGTTGGGGGAAATGGACATCTCGTTGTCGTTCAACACCACCACCAGCCCCACCCCCCGGTGCTGGCCGGCATTGTTGAGCGCTTCGAAGCTCATGCCGGCGGTCAGGGCACCGTCGCCGATCACGGCAATGGCCTTGCGGTTCTTGTCCCCCTTCTGTCGGGCGGCCAGGGCCATGCCCAGGGCGGCGCTGATGGAGGTGGAGCTGTGACCGGTGCCGAAGGGATCGTAGGGACTTTCGCTGCGCTTGGTGAACCCGGAAATGCCGTGGCGCTGCCGCAGGGTGGACATCCGCGCGCGGCGGCCGGTCAGGATCTTGTGGGGATAGGACTGATGGCCCACGTCCCAGATCAGGCGATCCTCAGGGGTGTTGAACACATAGTGCAGGGCGATGGTCAGTTCCACCACCCCCAGGCTGGCCCCCAGATGGCCGCCGGTGCGGGACACGGTTTCGATGGTGAACTCCCGCACCTGATCCGCCAGCCGCGGCAGTTCGGATTCCGGCAGCTGCCGCAATTGATGGGGAGAGTCGATGGTTTCCAGGAGTGCATACATGGAGAGGCTTCAATGGGTCCGGGATAGGATGAAGCGCGCCAACGCCCGCAGCGGCTCGGCGCCGGCCGGAAAGGGTTCCAGAAACCCCAGCGCGGCTTCGGTCAGGCGCTCGGCTTCCTCCCGGGCCCGGGTCAGACCCATGAGGAAGGGGTAGGTGGCCTTGGATTTCTTGCGGTCCGACCCGGTGTTTTTGCCCATCACCCGGGCGTCCCCCACCTCGTCCAGAATGTCGTCGGTGATCTGGAAGCTCAGGCCGATGGCCTCGCCGTAGCGCTTGAGCGCCCGGATCTGTTCCGCGTCGCCCCCGCCCAGCTGCCCGCCGGCCACGCAGGCGGCGCGAATCAGGGCGCCGGTCTTGTGGATGTGGATGTTCTGCAATTCCACCAGATCCACCGCCCGCTCCTCGGCGTCCAGATCCAGCATCTGCCCGCCCACCATCCCGGCGCTGCCGGCCGCCTGGGCCAGCAGGGTGATCAACTCCAGTGTGACGCCGGGCCGGGCGCCTTCCACCGGCCGGACCGCCAGCTCGAAGGCCAGGGTGAGCAGGGCATCCCCGGCCAGGATGGCCGTGGCCTCGTCGAACTGCTTGTGACAGGTGGCCCGACCCCGACGCAGATCGTCGTCATCCATGGCTGGCAGGTCGTCGTGGATCAGGCTGTAGGTATGGATGCATTCCATGGCGCAGGCAAAGGGCAGGGCCGGGTCGGCCGCGCCCCCCACCGCCTCGGCGGCGGCCAGCACCAGGATGGGACGCAGCCGCTTGCCGCCTCCCAGCAGGCTGTAGCGCATGGCCGCGTGGAGCCGGGCCGGGGGTTTGGTCGCCGGCGGCACCAAGCGGTCCAGGGTCGCTTCCACCAACTCCCGCTGTCGGGTCAGATAGGATGTCAGGTCCACGGGGTCAGGCGTCCCGATCGACGGAGGGCGGATCGGCGACGCTGAGGAGTTCGATCGTGCGCTCCGCCGCGTCCAGCCGCGCCTGGCACTGACGGGCCAGCGTGATCCCTTCTTCAAAGGCCCGCAGGCCCTCCTCCAGGGGCAGATTCTCCCGTTCGAGGCGCTGCACCAGGGCCTCCAGCCGACCCAGGGATTCTTCGAAACCGGTTTCGTTCATCGCTTCGACCGCTTTCAGAACAGAAAAACCAGGGGAGGCAAAATACAGCTCCCGCCGATCGGAATCAACGTTCCCCCTCTTACCGCTGCCAGTCGCGGAGCGACTGGCAGCGGTAAGAGGGGGAGGGAGGCTTCCCCCATCGATCAAGGTTCGACTCCAGGCAGGCGCAGCGGATCCACCCGCTGCTTGCGCACCATCACCCCGTAATGCAGGTGGGGACCGGTGGCCCGGCCGGTCATGCCCAGACTGCCCAGCACCGTCCCGGCCGGCAGCCAGGCGCCTTCCGTGACCCGGATCTCATCCAGATGGGCATAGAGACTGATGATCCCATGGCCATGATCCACCGCCACGGTATTGCCGGTGAAGAAATAATCCCGGCCGGTGAGGGCCACCACCCCGGGGGCGATGGCGACCACCAGGGTGCCCCGGGGCGCGGCCAGGTCCACGCCGTTGTGGGGCCGCCGTGGCTGCCCGTTGAGAATGCGCCGGCTGCCGAACACCCCGGAGACCCGCGCCCCCGCCACCGGCAGACGGAATCCCTCCAGAAACCCCGGCCGCCCCCCGCGCCGCTCGTAGGTGGCCTGGATGGCCCGGGTTTCCGTCTCGGCCCGGGCCAGGGCCTGGGGCGCCAGGTCCACCTTGCCCTTGGGCAGGCTGAGGTGTTCCTCCTTGTACTTGCGGGCGGGCACCGCCACCTTTTTCTTCAATACCTCCCGGACGCCGTTGGGGGCGGTGACGGTCACCGTCAGGGTCAGGGCGGCCTTGGGAGTCTCCATGTCCAGGGCCAGCAGTGCCCGGCCGTCGTCGGTGAGGGGAAACTCCTGGCCCCCCAGCCGACCCGCGGAAAACCGCGCCCCGGATGGGGCGCCGGTCACCGCGAGCAGCACGGCGGAACCCGGTACCAGCGGACCGGACAGCGCCAGCCCGGCCCCGCGGACCGGGGTCGGCAGCAGACCGAGGGACAGCAGCAGACAGAAGACCGGCACACGGATCATCATGATGGTTCATCCTTGAAATGTCGCTCGCGCCACCGGCCCTTCCCAGCCGGTCGCCCCCCTGGGGGGGGGTGGGGGAAGAGTTTCCGATGCGCGTCGCTCCGTGGCTTGCAGAGGCATCCCCCATCCATGATGACCGTGGAAGCCGGGAAGCGGCTTCCATCGATGGAGGGTGGAGGGCGGCATCCCCCATTTATCAATAATTTTGTCCGAACCGCAACGACAATAAAGGGATTTTCGCCAACCGCCCCGCCCGTCGTCATTCCCGGCTCTCCGGCCCCCAGTCCCGGTCCGGCGCCTGCTCGACCCGGGCCGTCACGGCACCGTCGGCCAGCGTGATGTGCAGGGGATCCCGGGGCGCCAGGGTGGCGGGCGAGCGCAGGATGCGCCCCTGCCCATCCCGCACGATGGCATAGCCACGGGCCAGGATCGATCCGGGATCCAGGGACCGCAGCCGGGCCTGGGCGGCGGACAGACGCTGGCGCCGGCCAGCCAGTTGGCTTTGCATGGCCCGTTGCAGCCCGCGGGTGGAGATCGCCAATCGCTGGCGGCGCAAGGGCAGCCAAGCGCCGGTGGGCCAGACAGTCAGGCGGTCCGTCAGGCCGTCGAGGCGAACGTGGCGCGACTGAATCCGAACCTGCAGCGCCCGCAGCAGACGCTCGCCCAGCTCGTCGGTGCGCTGGCGGGCGGCCTCCAGCCGGCGCCGGGGGTCGATGATCCGGGCGCGGGCCAGGCGCAGCCGCTGCCGCTGCCGCTCCAACAGACCCGCCATGGCCCGGACCAGACGGCGGTCCAGGGCGGCGATTCGCTCCAGCAGGACGGCGCGTTCCGGCAGCACCCGTTCGGCGGCCACCGACGGCGTGGGACAGCGCAGGTCCGCCGCCAGATCGGCCAGGGTGATGTCCACCTCGTGACCCACGGCGCTGATCACCGGCGCCCGGGAGCCGGCGATGGCCCGCACCACGATCTCGGTGTTGAAAGCCGCCAGATCCTCGGCGGACCCACCGCCCCGCCCGCAGATGATCACCTCCGCCCGGCCATCGGCGTTCAGGGCGGCCAAGGCCCGGACGATTTCCGCCGGGGCTTCCTCTCCCTGGACCCGGGCCGGGGCCAGCAGCAGGTGAAAGCCCGGGAAACGGCGCTCCAGCACCTGGATGATGTCATGGATCACCGCTCCCCCCGGACTGGTCACCACCCCCACCACCCCTGGCAGCAGGGGCAGGGACCGCTTGCGGGATTCCTCGAACAGGCCTTCCCGGGCCAGCCGGGCATGGAGTTGCAGCAACCGTTCCCGTTCATCGCCGCTGCCGGCGCTTTCCAGTCCTTCCACGATCAGTTGATATTCGCCCCGGGGCGGATACACGGCCAGCCGTCCGGTCACCAGCACCGCATCCCCGTCCCGGGGCGGCGCCGGCAGCCGGGCCGCCCCGGTGCGCCAGACCACCGCCCGGATCTGGGCCTCCCCGTCACCCAGGGTGAAATAGAGATGGCCGGACGAAGGCTTGCGCAGGGTGGAGATTTCGCCCCGCACCCGGACATGGGGAAAGGCATCCTCCAGCAGGCCGCGGATCATGTGGGTCAGTTCCGCGACCGAAAGAAAGGTGTCCAACGTCGATGTGCGGGGCAGGGCCATGGCGGGATGATCGCAGCCCGGCGCCGCCAGGGCAAGTCCCCGACCGGGGGCGACGGCCCTTGATCGGCACAGGGCGCTGAGCGATCCTCCCCGGACCCGGCACTCCAAGGGAGGCCTCCGATGCCCGACAGACCCCCCAACCGCTGTCACCCATCCTCCGACCTCCGCGCCACCCGCCACGCCTGGCGACGGTTGACCCGCCTGCTGCCGCTGCTGGCCCTGCTGTGGTCCTTGCCGGCCCGGCCGGAGCGGCTGGCCGGCGGCGGGACGTTCACCGGGCCGGCGGCGGTCATCGACGGCGATTCCCTGCGGGTGGGACAACGGGAGGTGCGCCTGCATGGCGTGGATGCCTGGGAATACGACCAGACCTGCCCCGACCGCCGGGGCCGGCCCTTCGCCTGTGGCCGGCAGGCCCAGGAGTTCCTGGACCGCACGGTGGCCGGACGGACGGTGACCTGCGCCCTGATGGACCGGGACAGCTATCGCCGCTTCGTGGCGGTCTGCCGCCTGGACGACCAGGACCTGGGCGCCCTGCTGGTGCGGGCCGGATGGGCGACGGCCTATACCCATTACAGCCGCCGCTACCTGCCCCTGGAGCGGCAGGCCCGTCAGGAACGGCTGGGCGGCTGGGCCGGGGGACCGGACCGTCTGCCCCAGTCCCCGCGCCAATGGCGCCGGCATTGAAAGAGCGGAATGCCAGTTGCATTGTCTGTTTCAGTATCCGCACTCACCATGAACAGACAGACCTCAACAACATTGTTTTCCTTTTTCATTTGATCAGGATTAATGATTTTTTTATATCAATAAAGGACCTGTGCAACCCAGAATCGAGCAGCTTGACAACCTGATAAATTCGGTTCATGATCTCGAATCCATACAACAGAAACCAAGAAAATTGAACCTGGCGCCACATGAAGAAACGCAGTGCTGCTGCCGACAGGATCTCGGCATGCACTGTGCGTTGTGCGCTGCTGTCGCCAGGACGCGGTTGATGGGCGTTCAACCCGAAGATTTTTCTGTCGAAACACGGTAACGGTCCATGTCATTCGAACGCATTCTCATTGTCGCGGACAATTCGGACGCCGCCCGGATATTGGAAACCGCCTTGAATCGCTTGGGGCATGGCAGCATCGGCACAGCGGTCTCGATCAAGGAGGCCCTGGAGCTGGCGCGCCGCGCGTCCCCTGATCTGATCGTCATGGACCTGCATCTCCAGGGTCCAATGGGCGGGATCGCCGCCATCGAGCGGATACGGCAGGATCACCCGATTCCGGTGATCTTTACCGTGAAAGTCGCAGAGCGGCTTTCACTGGAGCGGGCCAGGCGGATGCAGCCCTTTGGTTATCTCTTCGAGCCGTTGCGGGAGTGCGAACTTCAGACCTGTCTGGAATTGGCCATGCAGCGCCGGAAGATGGAGCAGGAACTGGCGGGAGCCCGCCAGCAGGCGCAATACCATGCATTCCAGGCCGGCGTGGCCGAGATGAGTACTTCCATTCTCCACAACATCGGCAACGCCATCATGAGCATCACCTACCGGGCGCTGCGTCTGGAAGAATCCGGCGAGGAACTCGAGGAAACGGCCCGGCTGCTGGACGGCGCGAAAAAACTGTTCCGCAAGAAACGGGAACAGGGGCGTTCGGAGGGAGAAATCCTGACGGAACTGCTGGAGGTGCTGGCCGAATTGAGCGACGACCTGCTCCGCACCGCCCGGGACCGCCTGCTGCCCGACTCCCGGCAGATCCGATCGTCGGTGGACCACATCTCCGACATCATCAAGATCCATCAGGATTCGGCCCATCCCCGGGGCGTTTTTTCGCAATTCAACCTGCGTGAACTGCTGGAGGACGCCGTCGCCATCCAGGCGGACACCCTGAAAAAATACGGCATCGAGGTCCAGATCGACCTGGCCGATGGTCTACATGACGTGACCCTGCCCCGCAGCCAACTCCTGCAACTCTGCATCAATTTGGTCAAAAACAGCAAGGAGGCCATTGAGGAACGGAATAAACGGGAAACCATCCGGGGAAAAGTGCTAATATCGGTCCAAGGAACCCCGGACGGGTTGGAGCTGTCCATCGCCGACAACGGCTGCGGCATTCCCGCCGAAACGATGCCGAACCTCTTCTCCTATGGGTATTCCACCAAGGAACGGGGCACCGGCTTCGGGCTGCACTCCGCCGCCCTCTTCGTCCAATCGCTGTCCGGTTCCATCGAAGCCCACAGCGCCGGCCCCGACCAGGGAGCGGTCCTGACGATCGGGCTGCCGCTGAAAGGAGCCTGTCGCGCAAGGGCCATGGAGGCCGATTCCGCGACGGGTTCAAAGGGAACGCACCATGACCGGCATGATCAATCAGCGGGTTCTGGTCATCGACGATGACCGGGAATTGCTGGAAACCTACCAGGGCATCCTCAGCCCCGCCCGACGGGAGAGTTCCTCCCGGCTCAAGGCCTTCGCCGAAATCCCGGAACAGGATCCCCGCTCCGGATTCCGCTTCGAGGTGACCCTGGCCAGCCAGGGCGAGGAGGGGGTGGACCAGGTCCGCCGGTCCGTGGGGGACAATCGGCCATTCGCGGTGGCCTTCATCGACATGCGCATGCCGCCGGGCATCGACGGCCTCGAAACCGCGGCCCGCATCCGGGCGCTGGATGATCGGATCTACATCCTCATCGTCACCGCCTTCAGCGACCGTCCGGCCGAAGAAATCCAGATGTGCCTGCGCCACGACGTGCTGCTGGCCCGCAAGCCATTGACCAAGGATGAAATCCTCCAGCAGGCCCGCAACTTCTGCAATCGCTGGCAGGAGGACGAGAAACTCCGCCTCGAAGGGGAAAAGACCCGGGAACGGGCCGAGCAGCTCGATCTCAACCGGATCTTTCTGATGGAAGTCATCGCCGCCCTCCCCGAGGGGGTCATCCTCTGCTCGCCCCGCGGCCGCATCCGCTACGTCAACGACTCCGCCGTCAAGATGATCGGCTGTTCCTCGGTCCAGCTGCAAGACAAACTGGTGGACCTGATTTTCCCCGCCGCCGACATCCGAACCCTGCTGTCAGGGATCGTCGAGAACAACCTGAAACCCCGTCATCTGCAACGGTCGATCCGCAACGGACGGGGCGACGACCTCCCGGTGCTGCTGTCCGGCTCCCCCCTGTGCGATGCGACCGGACATGTGCGGTTTGTGCTGTTGTCCCTCATCGATTCCTCGGACCTCGAACACCATCTCCAGAGGGGGGCGAACAAGAAAACATGAATGGGGCCTGCCATGAACAATAATCGTGTACTCATCCTGGATGATGACAAGGAAATTCTGGCGATCTACCGGGAAATACTGACTCCTCCGGTCGCGAAAGCCAGCCACCTGCGGTCATTCATGCTGGAGGAAGAGAACGCGACCCCGGGAAGACAGCCTTCCTTCGAGGTCGTGACCGTCACCCAGGGCGAGGACGGGGTGGAGCAGGTGCGCCTGTCCCTGGAGCAGGACCGTCCGTTCGCCATGGCGTTCGTCGATATCCGCATGCCCCCCGGCATCGATGGCCTGGAATCGGCCCGCCGGATCCGGGAGCTGGACGACCGCATCTACATCGTCATCGTCACCGCCTACAGCGACAAATCCGTCGATGAGATCCAGGAGACCATCAAGCACGATGTGCTGCTGGCCCGCAAGCCGCTGACCCGGGACGAGATCCTCCAGTTGGCCCGCAACGCCTGCAACAGTTGGGAACAGGACGACACGCTGCGCCGGATGCAGCACGACCTGGAACGGCAGGTGGAAGAGCATGCCATGGCCCGCTGGTACATGCAGAACCTGATGTCCTCGATGTCCGTGGGACTCCTGGTCTGCACCGATCAGGGTCTCATCACCTCCACCAACCCGGCCGCCACCCGCTGGTCCGGCTATGCCGAGGAGGACCTGCTCGGCATGCCCATCGGCCAGCTGTTTCCCGGGGACGAGATCGACGCGATCCTGTCCCGGATCGTGCATCAGGGGCCTTTGCGCAATGTCCAGCAGATCATTCGCAATCGGGCGGGCGAACAACATCTGGTGCTGGTGTCCGGTTCCATTGTCGAGCATGCCCAGCATGGCCGGTTGTCCCCCGAGACCTCGTCGGTCGTTCTGGTTCTCCATGAACCGTCACAGCCCGACCAACCGTGATGGATGGGGGAAGCCTCCCTCCACCCTCCACCGATGAAAGTCGCTCCACGACTTCCACGGTCACTTCGGGTCAATCCCCATGCATGGCTTCTTCTTCCATAAACTGAAACGCTTCACCGAGGACCGCCTTGGCGCGGGCCGCTGGGCCGGAGTCATGGCCGCCGCCGAACTGGCCAAGGACGACATCAACCCGAGCCTGACCTATCCCCGGGAGGATTTCAACAAGCTCCTCGCCCAGGTCGCCACGGGTCTGAACCAACCCGTCCCCGAGGCCATGGAAGCCTTCGGACAGTTTCTGGCCCCCAGCCTGATCGAAATCGGCGGCCTGCTGGGTTTGATCCAACCCTACTGGAAAACCCTGGACCTGATCGAAAACCTCAAGCAGGTGATCCACGCCGCCCTGCATTCCATCAACCCCCAGGTCAATCCGCCGGACATCCGCTGCGTGCGGGTGCGGGCCAACCAGGTGGCCCTGGCCTACCAGTCCCCCCGCCGGATGTGCGCCCTGCTGAAGGGGGTCGTGCAGGGCGTGGCCCGGCATTACGGGGATGAGGTCTCGATCCAGGAAACCGCCTGCATGCTGCGGCACCGGCCGCTCTGCCGGATCAATGTCACCCTGCTGGACGCCGAGCCCACCCAGCAGATGCTGGGCGCGTCCCGGGAGATCAAGGAAATCCTGCGTCATGGGGGGGATATCAAGCTGTTCAATCTCTACAAAGGCGTGCCCATTTCCTACCCGGCCATGTTGCTCAAGTCCAAGGACGACACCATTCTCGTCAAGGCCTGCAAGACCCAATTGATCGCGACCCAGGCCGAAGGCAGCACCTACATTTCCAGTCCGGTGATCGATGTGGGACTGCGGGGCCGGGTGACCCAGATCGACTGGAAGAAACAGACCATCGTCCTGGACACTTTGACCCGGTCGGACGGCGCGATCGGCGAGCGGGTGTCCCTGCGGGTGGAGCCCGAGGGCGAGATTCCCGTCGCACTGACCCTGGCCGGCAAAAAAATTTCCGGACTGCTCCAGGACCTGTCCATGACCGGCATGAGCCTGTCCGTGGACGGGGACCAGGAGATTCCGGAAGATGAACTCTACACCAACATCGAAATCACCTTCAGCCTGTCCCTGGTAAACTGGGATCCCTTCATCGGCGAGATGGAGCAGCGCCAGGTGGATCTGGCCCCGTCCGGGGATCTGCTGGCGATTTCCCGCAAGGGAACCAGACAGACCTTGCGGATTTCCTTCGCCGATCTCTCGTCCCAGGACCTGGCCAGCCTGGAACAGTACATCATGCAGATCCAGCTTAATGTGCTGCGGGACCTGCGGGAGCGCATCCAATGATCCGGCTCCACTGATGCCGTCCCCGGTCGCCATCGAACCGATCCGCCGCCTCAAGACCGACATCCTGCTGATCGATGTCGTCGATTTTTCCCTGTTGAGCGATGAGGATCAGTACATCACGGTGTTGATCATCAATACCGGTCTGGCCGAGGCCATGAACTACATCGGCCTCCCGGTGGTCATGGACGAGCCCGATGTGGTCCAGGGGGTGGTGCCCACCGGCGACGGCTGTTATGTGATTCTCAACCCCAAACTGGCCGGTTTCAGCCCGATCCTGGCCCTGGGATTGCGCAACATCCTGCTGTTCCGCAGCAAACAGGCCAGGCGGGTCTTTTCCGGCGTGCGGGTGTCGGTGCATTTCGGGGATGTGATCCCGTTCAAGGACGCCACGGGCAAGGTGAACTTCATCGGCAGCGGCATGAACGACTGCGCCCGCCTGCAGAGCATTCCGGACCACCTCAAGAAGGTCGCGGAGCATTTTTCCAACGACAAGAACTGGGTCAACGTCTCCAGGGAATGCTGGGACCATTCGACCAGTCGGTTCGATTATCTCAGAATATCGAACATGGAATTCAAGTGTTCGGACGAATATTCGTTCAAGGACAAACACGACCGCACCCACGTCTGCCGCTTCCTGGAGATGTCCCGGGTCTGGGTGTCCGGCCTGTGAGGGTGGATGGGGG
>PEAP01000096.1 GCA_002753665.1 Magnetococcales bacterium DC0425bin3 | reverse complement strand
GCATCGCCGCCAGCGCCACCTTGGCCTTGAATGCCCCCGTATACTGCTTGCGAACATTGCCCATTTCCACTCCTCATGTTTTGGTGTGGTTCAGAGCTTAACACACTGTCCGGTTTTTGGGATCCATTATAGACGGGCATGGCTTACGCCCCTCCCAGGGCAGGGTGTTGGGTGGCAAGCTTGCGGCAGGCGCTGACCACCGGGTTGGTGTCGAGCTGGGCGGCGGGCTGGATGCGGGTGCCGTCTCCCGGCAGAAGCTGAGACTGGATCTCCGGCCCGGTGGCGCGGCGGGCCATCAGCTCCTTGCGCACCTGCGCCTCGCTCAGGCCGCGAGCGATGAAATCGCCCGCCAGATGAGGCGCATCGGCCAGGGTGCAGAGATCGACGATGGCCTGGGCTTCCTGCTGGAACTGCTGGCGGCCTTCGACGCGGAGAGCGTCAGTGGCCTGGGTGACGGCTTCCGCCGCCGGGAGGGGTGTCTCCATACGAAACTCCTTCTGGGTGGTGAGGGAATGGCGGGGGATGATGGCGGCGGACAGCTCGGCCAGGGCGTCGCGGAGGGTGCCGACCCGGTCGGCCAGTCCGGCGATCACCGCATTGGCCCCGAAATAGATGGCCGCTTCGGTGGCGCGAACCGCATCCTCGATCAGGCCCCGGTTGGCGGCCACCGTCTGAACGAACATCCCGTAGAGCCGATCGACTTCGGTCTGAAGGCGGTTGCGAGCATCTCCGGAGAGGGGTTCGTGGCTGCTGAAATCGTTCTTGCGCGCCCCGGCGAAGACCGTGGTGTAGTGCCGCCCCTCCTGAGCGTCCCGCTGGGACTCATCCACATGGACGGCGATGACGCCCACCGATCCGACCCCGGCGGTCTGCGGCAGGTAGATGCGTTCGGCAGCAGAGGCCAGCAGATAGGCCGCCGAGAAGGCATCGTCGGCGACCGCCCAGACCGGCTTGCCCTGCCGGGCCTCGCGGATCAGGGCCGCCAGATCGAACACCCCACCCACCTCGCCGCCAGGGCTGTCGATGTCCAGCAGGATGGCCTTGACCGCTGGATCAGTGGCGGCGTCCAGGATCATCTCCTCGACGGCGGCGTAGCTGGTGAGGCCGGAAGCGGCTTCCACCGCGCCGACCCGCTTGGCCAGGGTGCCGTGAATTGACACGAGGGCGATGCCGTTGGGGGTGGTGATGAGGCCGTCCGATACAGCGGGGGGTGGGATCTCGGGGGCGAAACCTGCACCCTCGATACCGATGCGCCCACCAATGATGGAGAGGATCGCCTCCAGACGGGCAGGCGAGACCATCAACGGTGTCCCGACGATGCGAGCCGCCAAGTGGGGCAGGAAGTTCATGTGTCTCGGTCTCCAGAAATGCGAAACCCCGCCGGAGCGGGGTCTGTGGTGGATGAGGAAGGACGTTCCCACAACCAGATGTACTTGTTGCGACCGGGGCGACCAGATCGCGTATCCCGCCCGGAATGGGAATATCCCACCCGCCGCCAGCCATCGAAGCGATAGATGTTGCCCGAGTGCTGCGCCGCGTCCTGGTAGCTGATGGCATACCGGTATCCGCCTGCCAGGGAAGGAAAGACGAATTCCCGCCAGAGGCGCAGCACGACCCGACACAGACCAGGCCTCGCCGCGCACAACCGCGAAAGCTCCACGGTGTTGCTCCGGTCCAAGCTCAACTCATCCACGCCCCCGACGCGCTCGCGGATGAGCGTGGAGGTCATCGTGACGGCCATCGGTTCTCCATCGAGCAACAGTCCGTGGTGAACCCCTCGCTGGTTCCCGCGCAGCAGCGGTCCCATGCGGTGTTCCCACGCGATCAAACAGGCATTGGCCGATTCCAGGCTGATGGGTTCGTAGGTGATGATCACGGTGTGCCGTCCTGCACCGCCGCCCCGGTTCTGGTGCGGCGGCGGGGGTCGGAATCGAGAGCCAGCCCCAGCTTGTCGGCCCGGGCGTTGGCCGCAGCACACTCCCGGTCGATCTCCTCGGCGTCGTAGCCGTAGGTGGCCACCGCTTCGTCCCGGCTGATCAATCCGGCCCGGATGGCCATGACCACCGCACTGAACTCCTTCTGCGGATCGACCCAGGCCCAGCCCTGGGGAATCCACTTCACCGCCTGATATTCCCGGCGGCGACGGGCGTAGCCGGGTGCTTCCAACGCCCCGGCCAGCACTGCCCGATCCATCCATCGCTCCCAAACAGGGCGGCAGAACTGGTGGATGATGACGCTGCGTTGCCACTGCTCCATACGGCGGCGGAACTCGACCATTCCGGCCCGGATCGACGAATAGTTCACCCCCGACAGGTCGCCGGTGAGCTGCTCGTAAGTGACGCCGATGGCCACCGCGACGGCGCGGAGCTGCGTCTTCATGAACTCCCCGTACTGCCCGCCGAGATCCGCCGGTTCGGAGAACTTCACATCCTCCCCCGGCATCAGCACCTGCATGGTCCCAGGCGTCCACGAAACCGGGGCAGCCCCGTGCTCGTCCGGGATCGCGTCATCTTCCCCGGCCAGAGCGAATTCCGGCGAGGGCTTGGTGATGAACCCGGCGATCAGGGCCGCCGTCTTCTTGCGCACCAGTTCGGCATCGTCATATTGATCAAGCTCATGGAGCTTGACCAGGGCCTGGGTCAGCCACGGCTCGCCACGAATCTGGCCGGGGCGCAGGGGGCGAAAAAGATGGACCACCTCCGACGCCGGAACCGGAATGGGATCGCCGAACAACCCGCCCCCAGCGGCACGCTCGCCGGGATGCTCCCTATAGAGATGGTAGGCGACGCGGCGTCCGATACGGTCGAACTCGATCCCGGCTCGGATGCGGTTGCCGTTGGGCAGGTCGCGGTTCAGGGTGAAGGGCAGATGCTCCGGCTCCAGGAGTTGAATCTGGAGGGGAACGACCAGCCCATCGCCGGGATCGCGCTCCCGCAGCCGGGCCAGTACCTCGCCGCCCTCCACCATGGTCCTGACCGCCAGGGCCTGGAGGCCGTAGAATCCCTGCACCCCATGGGCGTCCGCCTCCCGGCTCCAGTCCAGCCAGAGGGCATGGACCCGCTCCTTGAACGCGGCGTCGGCATGGGTGGAGCGGGGTTTAATGCCGGTCCCCACCAGGTTGGAGACCAGGGCGTCCACCCCATTGAAGGCCCAGGCGTTGCGCCGGACCAAGTCACGGGCGCGGGAGCGCATCAAATCCGCATCCCGGAACAGCAGGGTGTTCACCCCCTCGTTGCCGGGTTGCCAGTTGCCCAGGCGGCGACCGGAGGCGGCGGCCTCGTAGCCCGCCTTGCGGGAGGGCATCCCGCCGCTGAACAGTCTGCGCCAGAAACCCATCAGAGATCCTTCCCGCTGCGGACGCGCAGGTGGCGCAGAATGCGCCCGTCACGGGCGCGGGCCATTTCCCGCTCCAGCAACTCCAGGGCGGTGCGGGCCTGGGTCAGGTCGAGTTCCAACACTTTGTCGCCATGCTGAACCCGCCGTTGCAGCGACTCCAATCGCTCCAAAAGTTGATCACGACGCAATTGCAGTTCGGCGAGAGTGGCCATGTCACATCATCCATGGTGAAAGGTAGACCCGGCGCTGGGGTGGTTTGGTGGCTGGCTTGGCTGGTTTTTCCGCCGTTCCTTGATCATTCGCAGCATCCTTCATGGGAATCTCCAAGAGCCGGTCGGCCTCCCTGTTCAACTGCAATCCCATGGCGACCAACCCTTGTAAGGCGGCCATGCCGTAAACCCGGCAGTCCAACCCCTCGTTGCGGTCGCCGTCGCGCTTCTTCCATTCCCGGATCGGCCTGCCCCGGTGGAAACGAGTGGTGATGCGCTCGGCAGTGAGTTGCCGGAACCATTCGCCATCCCGGTCGTGGGGAAAATGGCAATAGCCCGGCCCAGGCTCCTTCAGCCGCAGGCGGGCGTAGATGGCTTCCTTGCAGGCGTCCACGCCAACGATGAACAGCGGCACCCGGCCCTTGTTGTTGCGCGATGGCCGCCGGGGCCAAATGGGAACCCCCATCCCGCCCCGGCCCTTGATCGCCCACACCCGCCGGTCCTGCCGGGAGCGGCAGAAGGCATAGGCCGTCAGGGTATGATGCCCACCGGTATCCAGGGCGGCGGCGCGAATGTGCAGGTCCGGCATCTGCCTGGCATGAGGAAAGGGACGCCGCAGAAGATTATCCAAGTCCTGCCACACCGCCGGGCCGGATGGGTCGCCCCACAGAACGCGGTAGTCCACCGACCAGCTTTCCTCATCCCGTCCCCAGCCGACGATCTCCACTTCGATGCGGTCGTCCTGAATATCAATGCCTGCGGTGAGGATGACAATTCCAGATGGCAAAAACTTGCCAAACACCTCCCGTCGTTCCATCAGGCCATCGCCGTCCAACTGCTCGGCGGCTTCCTCCCAGGTCTCGCCCAGCTTGGTGTTGACCCAGACCTTCAATCGGGGAGGGTCGCGGTGGACCTGCCCGTGTTCTTCGGCGATGTCGCCCCAGGAGGTCCAGCCGTGGGGCGAATAGAGGCTCGACAGGTGAAACCCGGCGGTTTTGCTCGCGCCGGGCGCGGCGGCGATCCACTGCCCGCGCTCCAGCATCCAACCCTTCTGGTAATCCTGGATGGCCACGCCGCAATGGATGCAGGCGTAGAAAGCCCGGTCGCGCTCGTCCTCCGGCCACTGCACCTGTTTCCATTCCAGTACCTGCATCCCGCCGCAGGAGGGGCACGGCACCCAATACCGCCGCTGGTCGCTCTCGGCGTAGGCCGCCTCGATGCGGCTGAAGCCTTTGATGGTCGGAGTGGAGACCATCAGGATCTTGCGATTGGCGAAGGTCACTGTCCGCTGCACCGCCAGGGCCACCGGGTCACCTTCGCCGTCGGCGTCGCCGGGATAACCGTCCACCTCGTCCATGAAGAGGTAGCGCACCGGCATGGAGCGCAGCCCCACCGCCGAATTGGCCCCGGTCATCACCAGCACCCCGCCGGGGAATTCCTTGCCCAGCACGGTGTTGCCGCTGTCGCGGGAGCGCGGGTCTTTCACCAGATCCCGCAGAGAGGCGCTGGCCTCGATCAACGGATCGACGCGCTGTTTGGAATGGCGCTTGGCCGTCTCCACCGTGGGCTGCACCAGCAGCATGGGCCCCGGAGCCTGATGGATGACGTACCCCACCCAGCACAGGCCCGCCTCGGTGCCCCCCAGTTGCGCCCCCTTCATGAACACCACCCGCTCCACCGGCGACGACGGGGAAAGGCAGTCCATGATCTCTTTCAGATATGGGGTGCGCGCCGTGCGCCACAGCCCCGGCTCACCCGAGGCCACCGAGGAGAGCATCCGGTGCCGGTCGGCCCAGGCGGACACCGTCAACAGGGGGTCGGGTTTGATCCCCTGGCGGAAGGCCTCGCCATGGGTTGGGAGTTGGGTCGGCGAGGTCATTCGGTCTCCAGAATTATTCCGTTCAGGAACAACATGTTTCGCTTGATAGGCGGTCGATTGAATGGCTTTATGTGGTCATCGCGAACAACCAAGCGGAGGAGACCATGAAGACCAACAACCAGACCAAAGAACAGGCCCTCGCCGCCTTCGCCGAAGAGCTGGCCAAACTCACCCGCAAGCATGGAATCGCCATCAGCGTCACAGGCGGAGTTATCACCGGCGCGCCGGAGGACTTCGAGGGAATCGAATACTTCACCGGCAACGACGGGGATCTGCTGCCCCGCATTGGCGAACATTGGCTCTGAGACCAACCTCACCACGGAGACCGAACATGACCATCCAACTGAGCACCACCCAGAAGACCATCCTCGAAGCCGCCATCGGCCACCTGAACGGCTCGATCCACCCCCTGCCGGAACACATCAAGGGCGGGGCCGCCAAAAAGGTGATCGAGAGCCTGCTCAAGAAGGGCCTGATCGAGGAGGACGGACCCCAAACCTGGCGCATCAACGAGGCGGGCTTCTGCGCCCTTGGCTTGGAGCCGCCCAGGCCGGTCGAGGATTTCGAGGCGGATGTCGCTGCCGCCGAAGCCACCCTTGCCGAGGCCAAGCCGCACCGCCGCCGGGAGAATTCCAAACAGGCGCAGGTGATCGCGCTGCTGAAGCGCCCCGAAGGGGCCACCACCGCCCAGATCGCCGAGGTGACGGGGTGGTTGCCACACACGATTCGCGGCTTCATCTCCATCGCCAAGAAGAAGCTGGGCCTGGAGATCACCGCCCAACGCACCAGGACGGTGGGACCGAATCAGGGAGGTTCCCCCGGCTCCTACAGCACCTACTTCGCCGGATGACCCGGCCACCAACCGCCGCTCCGGAGACAGGGCGGCGGTTGGCACCCAGGCATCCCTGCCACGAACGCACCTTTTGAGGAGCCAGATAATGAAGCAGCCAACCACCACCCAGATGGAACGGAACTACGGTGCCTTCATGGAGGAACTGACCCGTCTCACCCGGAAGCATGGAGTGACGATTCAGTCCACCGGAGGGGTGTTCGTGGCTTCCAGTCCGAACGATTACCGCCAGGTGACTTACATCGCCGACATGAGCAGTGGGGACCTCATTCCCGTTTTCCCGGAATCGTGACCGGAAGAGCCGCCAGGATCACCCCACGGCGGCTTCAAGCCGCCTGATCGAGCGCAATGCCCCTCTCGGCGGCGACCTGCTCGAAGGTCTTGCCGCCGCTCCCTTCCAGATAGACAATCTTCCCGGTGGCCTGGAGGAATCGCTTCACCGCCACGTCCACGTAAACCGGGCTGATCTCCATGGCATAGACCCGCCGTCCGGTCTGCTCTCCGGCCATGATCTGCGATCCCGAACCGCTGAACGGCTCGTAGCACAGCCCGCCCCGTTCCACATGCTGACGCATGGGAATGGCAAAGCAGTCCAGGGGCTTGGGGGTTGGATGCTCGGGGCGGTCGTCTCCGGTAAGCCCCTTGATGTCCCATACCGTGTAGGCCGGTTCGGCGCTCTCGATCTTTTCAGGCCGATTGCCGCGAATCCAACCGTAGAAGCAGGGTTCGTGCTTCCAGAGGTAGTGGGTACGGGTCAATACCGGCGAGGGTTTGTTCCAGATGATCTGCTGGTGGACGAAGGCCCCCATCTTTTCCCAGACCGCCTCCAACATCGCCTGCCGTTTAGAGGCGTGCCAGCAGTACCAAGCCGCATGATCTGAAATGGCGTGGTCGATGGCCGCCTGGATGAACCCCTCGTAGAGTTCCGGCCCCTGGCTGGAATCGTCCCAGGTGACGCCGTAGGTGTCTGACCAGTCCTTGTTGCCGTCCAGCCACCCCTTCTTCACCTTCCCTGCGGCGGCCAGCTTTGCCTTTTCCTGCCGCTCCTTGTAGGTCTTGTTCGGCGGATGGTTGGTGCCGTCGTAGTCCACCAGATACGGGGGATCAGTGGCGAAGAGGATGGCCCGCTCGCCCTTCATCAGCCGCTGCACGTCCTCGGCCCTGGTGCTGTCGCCGCAGAGGAGGCGGTGCTCGCTCAGCACCCAAAGGTCGCCGGGGCGGCTGACGGGGTTCGGGGGTGGTTCGGGGATGGTTTCTTCATCTCCCGCCGCACCAGCACCGCCTTCGTCGTCTCCCAGGCCATCCAGGAGGTCGCCAAGTTCCTCGTCGGAGAAGCCGATCACCTCCAACTCGAAGCCGTCCTCCCGCAGGCGGTCCAGTTCGGCGGCCAGGATGTCGTTGTCCCAGCCCGCATCCAGGGCCAGCTTGTTGTCGGCCAGGATGTAGGCCCGGCGCTGGGCGTCGGTCATGTGGTCCAGAACGATGACCGGCACCTGATCCAGACCGAGCTTGCGGGCCGCCATCAGGCGGCAGTGTCCGGCGATGATCCCGTCCTTGCCGTCCACCAGGATCGGGCTGGTGAAGCCGAACTCCTTCATGGAGGCGGCCACCTTCACCACCTGGGACTCGGAATGGGTGCGGGCGTTGGCGGCATAGGGAATCAGGCGGTCCACCGGCCAGACTTCGATGGCCTTGGCCATGGCGGGAATGGAATTCATCGGGAAAGCTCCTCCAGGGCGATGCGCAGTTCCTGATCCAGCAGGCGTTCGATGCTCTTGGCGTCGGTCTCGGAGGCCAGCACCGCCGCCATGCGGCTGGGGATGCCCAACAGACGATCCCGCACCCGGCGCGCCATCTCGAAAGCATCGCGGGCCACGTCCTCGGCCTTCAGCAACTTGCCCTGGCGTTCCTCGTAATCCATGCGGGTGAGCTTGGCGTTGTAGGTCTCCCGGATGGCCCGGCTGACCTGGTAGTTGGGGACCGCCGGATTGCTGGGCCCCGGTTCCGGGTCGGGCGACGGAGCGCGCACCGTTGGCCGGGGTTGCGGCAGAGGGGGCGTCTCCCGAACAGGCGCAGACGGGGGAGCCTCCCGAACGGGTGGCGGCAGTGCCGGTTCCGTCTTGCGCTGCTGGGCCGGGCTGGTGTTGCGCACCCAGGCGGCGTCCGCTCTGGCGGGGTCGATGGTCCCATCCGGTTCGGCGGGGATGCGTCCGGAGCGAATGGCCTTGTGGACCGCAGTATCCGAGACCCCCTTCATTTTGGCGTAGGCGCGGATGGAAATGCCCATCATTGGATCTCCCGAAGATGCCAACCAGGGTGCAAACCTTGGATGGCTTGGTTTGCACCTGACAGAGAGAGGTTTGCACCCCAGGTTTGCACCTTGGTGATTGTCATCGTTCTGTTTTCTCTTGTTAATTTTCGTCATGGTGCAAACTGCAAACCTGCAAACCGCAAACCCGTTTTCCGGTCTGGCGCTAGCGAAAAGCCGGGGTCGCGCGGCACCCGCCGGTTTCTTGGCCGGGAAGGAACCAGAACTATCTGATATGGCACAGTATTTGATCTCGGCGTCATCTCCTGGAGGCTAATGCCTGACGAAGCGCCTCGGCGAACCGGTGGGGAAAGCTCTCCAGTGCCACCTTGCGCACCGTCTCGTGGAAGCCGAACTTGGGTTCCAGCCGCACCTTCCGTTCGAAGACGTACATCAGGGTCAGGCGTTCGCCACGGCCCTTGCCGGTGCGCTTCCAAACGCCCATGGTCCTGGAGCCGTGGACGATGGGGGCGATGAAGAAACCTTTCTTGGCGAGCAATGCGCCGGGGAATTTGGAAGGCCGGGTGACGACGGCGGGCGTGGGCCGCGCCCCCACCGGCACACCCAGGGCGTCGCCGAAGGGGGAGGTCTTGTCCCCGCCGGTCTCCTGCAAGGCCATGAAGGCGTCCTTGACCAGCACCGAGGCCTTCAGGTTGTTCCGGCTGGCCGGGCGGATGCGGATGCCCTTGGCCAGCCAGCCGGTGCGGATGGTAAAGCGTTCGGGAAGCTGCCGCTTCACTTCCTCCTGGGCGTCCTGAACGGTGCGGGTGAGGGCCTGAGCGGCGGCGAAGCGCAGTTGCTTTTCCAGGTCGCTGAAGGCATGCCCGATGACGTTCTCGTTGACGGTGACGGTAAACATCAGCGTTTGCCGCCTTCCGGTCGGTTGTGATGTTCCAGGTTCTCCTCCAGGCGGCTGACACGCTGCTCCAGCCGTTGCAGGAGTTGGTCGCGCAGCGCGAAGTCTCTCTGGGCCTCGGCTGCGCGGTAGCGGTCGGCGGCCAGTTCGTCCATGCGGCGGGAGAACTGGTCGATGCGCTCCCGCAGATAGGCGATCTCCACCCGGCTGTCGCTCACCGTCTGACCCACCCAGACCACGGCGGCCAGCACCAGACCGGTGATGACGGTCTGGATGTTCCGCGCCATGGAGTTGCGGTGGTCGGGATCAAGGTCGAGAAGGGTCATCGGGGAGAACCCTGTTCGGGCAGGAAGATGGAAGCGGCAGCGGCGGCAGCAGCCAGCAAATCGGTGACGGCCTGGGACTGCTCCTGGGAGAGTCCGGTCAGGGCCAGCAGGACGGCGACGCCGCCCCAGGTCGAGGGTTCACGAAAACGGGAGAGAAAGCGGGTCATGGCGGGGGTCTCCGTCAATAGGTCCAGATCGTGGGTCGGGGGCGGCCAGGGGCGTTGGTCAGGTTGTCCAGGTGGAGGAAACGTCCCGGATGGGGACCGCTCTGTTTCAGGCCAATACCGGTGAAGCCTCGCTGCAAGGCCAGGGTCAGCACTTCGTGGACGTCAGCGCCGGAGAGAGCGATATCCACCGCCTGCCCGTGGACGTGAGGTCCGACGTATCCCGTGCTGGAGGCCTGGGCATTGTGAGTGGGGCAGCGATAGCCGGAGGTGATGCGCAGGGGTTTGCCGAAGGCCACCCGCAGCGCGGAGAGGCGTTCCATGAAGTTCTGGTCCATTTCCATGCGTCCGCAGCAGGAGCAGGCCAGTTCGGCGCGGGAGAAGAAGGGCCAGGGGGTGGTGCTGGTGTCCATTTTCGCGGCAATCCGTTATCCGTTCCCACCGTGGTGGGGTTGCAGGGGAGGAGCGGGCCGTTTTTCCAGAGGGTTATCCACAGCTTTTGTGGAAACGCTCGTCGGCCTGCTCCGGGCATGAAAAAACCCGCCGCGAGTCTCCCCGGGCGGGTTTTGGTGGTGATCGAATGGGCTGGGATCGTTGTACGCACGCTCCCGTCATTGTGATGGGAATCATAGCAAATTCTGTTGTGGCTGTCTCGCTTCTTGATGTTGCAACACTTTTTCCCGTTTGGCCTCCAGACGGGAGGCGATGCGGTTGAGGGCGACGGTCCATTTGCGCCATGCCGTGGAGCGGTCGCAGGCGAAGCGGACCTCGATCAACTTCCAGGGGATTCTCGTGGCCCGCAGCCAGACCAGCCTGACCTGCTCCTGGTCCAGCCAGCGCAGCCACTCCATCGCCTCGTCCATGCGGGTGATGGCCTCGGCGGGTGGCGGGCCGAGACGCACCACCGCCTCGTTCCAGCCGTAGGCCTCCATGGCGTCGTGAATCACCGTGGGCCAGGAGTTGCCGTATTCTCTGGGCTTCAGCCCGGCCACCGGCAGGCGGCGCAGGGTGCTGGCGGCCTCCTCCAGTCGGTCGGCCACCAGCTTGGGGGTCCATTCAGCGACCATGCTTCACCTCCTTGCCCTGGCGGCGTCCGTACAGCTTCTCGCCCAGTTGCTTGATCAACTCCCGTTCCGGCCAGGCCAGACGGGGGTCGTTGGCGTCGATGACCAGGAGGCCGTGGTCCCGCCAGCCGCATTTCTTGGTCTCCTCCTTGTCGATCCGCTCCGGTATGAACCGGGCGAGACAGGAGCGAGGGGGGCGTGGTCCGCCGAACATCACGCCACCTCCTGGGCCAAGGCCCAATACAGCAGAGCAAGGGCGTCGGCCTCGTTGTCGTCGCCTGGGTTGTGGCCCTTGGCGATCATGGCAGAGATCATGGCGGCCTTGTCGGCGTTGCCCCGCCCAGTGGCGTGTCGCTTGATCACCCCCACCGGGACGCCCTGGTAGGGGAGCTGGTGCAGTTCGCACCAAGAGGTCAACTGGCCGAGAAACCCCCCGTAGACGTGGGCAGCCGTGGTGCCCGCGTGCGCTCGCACCTCCTCGAAGCAGACCGCCTTTAACCCGCCGGTTGGGGCCACGAGGGTTCTGACCTCGTCCAGCCAGCGGGTGAAGCGCAGGAAAGCCATGCCGCCGCCCTCAAAGCGACCGGGGCGGAATTCGTCCGTCCCGCTCATGAAGGGCCTGCCCCCAGGCGCTCCCAACGCCCAGCCCGTTTTCATCCCCAGGTCCAGGGCGAGGATCACCCCTTTCCCGACCGCGCCCTCGTGGGGCAAAGTTGTCACAGCCATGTCTTCCTCCCGTGGGTCGATGTGGTCAGGGTGGCGGCGTGTGCCCTGGTAAGCTGACGCCGCCACCCGCTCCATTGCTCCGATAGTCCCCATGCCTTCTTCTCCGATGTTCTCCTTCTTCGTGTTGAGTCACCCTGTCGGGGTTTGTCGCCAGTGTCGCCACCTGTCGCCAGTGTCGCCATGTCGCCACCCATTTTTGCCAAAATCCTGTTTTTCACTTTCCACCTCCTACCCTGGCGACACTGGCGACATGGCGACACTTGGGGTTGATGGCGAACCGGACAGACCGTTCTTCCTGACTCGGTGGCAGTCTGCGCACCCAGTTCATCTCGATCATTATAATGGATCCCAAAAACCGGACAGTGTGTTAAGCTCTGAACCACACCAAAACATGAGGAGTGGAAATGGGCAATGTTCGCAAGCAGTATACGGGGGCATTCAAGGCCAAGGTGGCGCTGGCGGCGATGC
>PEAP01000095.1 GCA_002753665.1 Magnetococcales bacterium DC0425bin3 | reverse complement strand
CACCCTGCTGCTGACGTTCTTCTACCGCCAGTTCGAGGAGATCATCTCCCGGGGGCATCTCTACATCGCCCAGCCGCCCCTCTATCGGGTACAGCGGGGCAAGCAGGAGACCTATCTCAAGGATGAAACCGAATTGGATCAACTGCTGCTGCGCCATGGCGCCGAGGAATTGCAGTTGGAGACCGGTCCGCAGACCCTCCAGGGGCCGGCTCTGGATGACCTGATCCGTGATGCCTACCGCTACCAGATGTTGATGAATCGCCTGGCCCGCCACCACGACCGCCTGGTGTTGACCACCGCCCTGGAGCGGGTCGGCCTGACCCTGGAAAGCCTGGGCTCCGCCAGTGATGCGGCCCACAGCCGGGATCAACTGGACCAGGCCCTCCAAGATGGCCTGGAGGAGTCGATCCGCCCGAAGATCACCCTGGCGCAGGATCCGGAGACCGGAATCTACAGTCTGCTGGTGGAACGCGCTGTCCACGGGGTTCCCCACCGCACCACCCTGGACGCTTCACTGCTGCGCACCCCGGAATACCGGGAAATGTCCCGACTGGTGGCCCGTTCCCGGGACCGCATGGGATCCACCCCGTTGCTGCGCAAGGGGGCGAAAAGCCTGCCGGTGAGCGGCCTGGAAGCCATGGTGACCTGGGTGATGGGCGAGGGGCGCCGGGGACAGTCTTTCCAACGCTACAAGGGACTCGGTGAAATGAACCCGGACCAGCTCTGGGAAACCACCATGGACCCACAGTCCCGCACCTTGCTGCAGGTGCGGGTGGAAGATGCGGTGGCGGCGGACGAGGTGTTCACCACCCTCATGGGAGATGCGGTGGAACCCCGCCGCGACTTCATCCAGGAAAATGCCCTCAACGTGGCCAATCTGGATGTGTGAGGGCTTGTTCCAGTTCTCCTGCCCTTCTCCCCTGGGGCCCCTGACTCTGGTGGGAGAAAGTGGATTTCTGCGCGCCCTGCTGTGGGAGACCCCGGACCCGCCGGTGGGCCGGGAACGGTCCGACTCCCCCCTGGCGGCCCGCACCCGGGCCTGGCTGGCCGATTATTTCACACGGCGGGCGCCGGTGGTGGATCTGCCCCTGGGTCCCCGGGGCACTCCGCATCAACAACGGGTCTGGGCCGTCCTGGCGACCATCCCGCCGGGGACCACCCGCACCTACGGTTCCCTGGCGCGCATGTTGAAGAGTTCCCCACGGGCGGTGGGGCAGGCGGTGGGGGCCAATCCATTGCCGATTCTGATTCCCTGCCACCGGGTGGTGGCCGTCAGGGGCATGGGTGGCTATAGCGGACGTGGCGGGGTGGAAAGCAAACGCCGTCTGTTGCTTCTGGAAGGGTGGGATTCCGATGAAAGCGCTGCGGCTTTCATCGATAAGGCACCGTCAGGATAGACGCTGATCGTTCCCTCGACGCGGCTGCCGCAAGGGATCGCGCCTTCCAGGGCTCCCGGCCTGGACCCTTTCGGACCAGACCGGGAAGAACACCGGGAGCTGCGCTGCTCAGGCCTCGGCGCCGCTCTTGCGGGAAGAACACCGGGAGCTGCGCTGCTCAGGCCTCGGCGCCGCTCTTGGCGGTGCCATACTTGCGGCGAAACCGCTCCACGCGACCGGCGGTATCCACCAGCTTGTGCTTGCCGGTGAAAAACGGGTGGCAGGAAGAGCAGATCGCCAAGTTCACCTCCCCCCCCTGGGTGGAGCGGGTGGTGAAGGAGTTTCCGCAGCTGGCGCAGGTGTAGACCACCGCGCTGTATTCGGGATGGATGCCTTCTTTCATGGTTCGTCCTTGTAGGTCGCTCAGGTGTTCATGCTGGCGAAAAATTCTGCATTATTCTTGGTGGCCTTCACCTTGTAGGTCGCTCAGGTGTTCATGCTGGCGAAAAATTCTGCATTATTCTTGGTGGCCTTCACCTTGTCCAGTAAAAAGGACATGGAGTCCTGGGGTCCCATGGGCAACAGAATGCGCCGCAACACCCACAGCTTGCTGATCTCGTCCTTTTCGATCAGCAGTTCTTCCTTGCGGGTTCCGGACTTGGCGATATCGATGGCAGGAAAGATTCGCCGCTCCACCAGCTTGCGGTCGAGATGCACTTCCATGTTGCCGGTGCCCTTGAACTCCTCGAAAATCACTTCATCCATGCGGGAACCGGTATCCACCAGGGCGGTGGCCTGATGGTCAAGGAGCCCCCCCTCCTCGATGTTGCGCGCCGCGCCGAAAAACCGCTTGGGCCGTTGAAGGGCGTTGGCGTCGATACCGCCGGAAAGGACCTTGCCGGAGGAGGGGGCCACCGTGTTGTAGGCCCGGGCCAGACGGGTGATGGAGTCCAGCAGGATCACCACGTCCCGTTTGTGTTCCACCAGCCGTTTGGCCTTTTCGATCACCATCTCCGCCACCTGCACATGGCGGGTAGCCGGTTCGTCGAAGGTGGAGGAAACCACCTCGCCGCGCACCGACCGCTTCATGTCGGTCACCTCTTCCGGCCGCTCGTCGATGAGCAGCACCAGCAGAATCACCTCCGGGTGATTCTCGGCGATGGAATGGGCGATGCTCTGCATCAGCATGGTCTTGCCGGTACGGGGCTGGGCGACGATCAGGCCCCGCTGTCCCTTGCCGATGGGGCAGACCAAGTCGATGACCCGCGGGCCCAGAACCTTTTCGGCCGGCCCGTCTTTTTCCACCTCCATCCGCAGCCGCTTGTCGGGGTAGAGCGGGGTGAGGTTGTCGAACAGAATCTTGTCCCGGGACTTGGCGGGATCCTCGTAATTGATTTTTTCCACCCGCAGCAGGGCGAAGTAGCGTTCGCTTTCCTTGGGGGAGCGGATCTGCCCCTCGATGACATCCCCGGTGCGCAGTCCGAACCGTCGGATCTGGGAAGGGGAGACGTAAATGTCATCCGGACCTGGAAGATAATTGGTATCCGGAGCCCGCAGGAAGCCGAATCCGTCCTGAAGGATTTCCAGCACGCCATCGCCATAAATCTGGCCGTTCTTCTCGCTTTCGGCCTTGAGGAGGGCGTAGATCAGCTCCTGCCGCTTCATGACGTTCACCCCCTCCACCTTTTTTTCGGTGGCCAGGGCACTCAGGTCAGCGACGCTCAGGGATTTCAGGTCTCTCAGGTTCATCGGGGTTCAATGTCATTTTTTGAGTGTGCGACAAATCGGATCAGGGCTGTCGGTCCAGGGAACCCATCGATCCCCCTCCCCAACCGACCTGGACGTGAACCTCAAATCCAGCACTTCCGGTCGAATTCGGGCGGATCTTCAGGCTTCGAACATTCTCGGAGATCGAACAGGCCGTGAGATTTCCCGGCGGACCGTATACCGTAATTTTGTCTGGGGATGCGAACCGACTGAAGTACTCAGCAGGTAGGACGATGGCCAACCTAAAGGGGCACTTGCGCAATGTCAAACAGAAATCTGGTTCCCGACGCAAAAAATGCCGCCATTCAACCGGAATTGCCCCTGGCCACCCCGGGGGCCGGCCTGGCCGGGGAATGGAAACGGGATCCGGCGGACTTTCAAGTGACCGAGCTGCGCCGGGATCCCCCGGACGGGGCCGGGGAACACTGGGTCCTGACCATCGAAAAGATCGACCTCACCACCGAAATGGTGGCCCAATGGCTGGCCCGGACCTTCGACCGCCCCCTGGCCGCCGTGGGGTATGCCGGACTCAAGGACCGCTGGGCAACCACGGTGCAACAGTTCTCGATTCATGTCCCGGGCACCGCTCCCCTGCCGGATCTGGCGACGACCGTTCTCCCCGGTCTGCGGATCCTGGATGCCCAACGCCACCAGCGCAAGATTCGGGTGGGTCACCTGGTGGGCAATCGCTTCCGGATCCGGTTGCGGGACTGCCATTCGACCCCCACCCATCGTCAGGAAGCCGAGCGGGTGGCCGATGCCCTGCGCCACCACGGAATACCCAACTGGTTCGGCCCCCAACGGTTCGGCCGCCAGGAGGACAATGCCGCAGGGGGCCGGCTGGTGCTGGCCGGGCAGCTCCGGGAAAAAAACCGCCACCGCCGGGGTCTGCTGCTCTCCGCGGTGCGTTCCGAACTGTTCAACCGGGTCCTGGCGGAGCGGATGCACCGGGGCTGGTTTCAACGGTTGCTGGACGGAGATGTGGCTCAACTCGAAGGCCGATCCGCCTGTTTTTCGGTGTCCGAGGCTGTGGTGGAACAGGAGCGTTTTCTGCGCGGGGACATCCATCCCACCGGTCCTCTGTTCGGCAGCGGTCTGCTGCGACCGGAGGGCGAGCCCGGCGCCCTGGAACGGGAGGTGGCAACGTTGGATGCCGAAACCGTCCAGGCCCTGGAACAATTTGGAATGAAGGGGGATCGGCGGGCGCTGCGGGTCATTCCCAAGGATCTGGAACTGACCTGGGAAGGCGGCGATCTGCTGTTGGGGTTCACTCTCCCCAAAGGGACTTTCGCCACCTCCCTGCTGCGGGAATTCCTCCATCCGTTGCCTCTCCGGGAAGAAACGGCCGCGGAATGAGGGACGCGCCCGACGTTTAACCAAACGGCCGGTACGGTCCCCAGCACCGCGGCCAAGTGGATTGCTCCAGACGGCCAAGCTGACAGGCCAGCCGCGTCCAGAGGCTTTGCACCTGCAGGCGGGTGTCATCCAGGCCCCGGCTGTTGTCGATCACCTCATCGGCCCGACGGCATTTTTCCCTTTCGGGCAACTGCCGGTCCATGGCGGCCTTGCGTACCGCCGGGTCCATGGTACCCCGGGCCTCCAGGCGGGTCATCTGCCGCTGACCGCAGACCACCACCACCACCCGGTCACACAGGCCCGCGCCATCGGTTTCCAGCAGCAGGGGTTCGTCCAGGATCACAAGGGTCCGGGGCTGGCCACTGCGAGACCAGTCCTCCAGGAACCGGGCCTGGAGACGCCGCACTTCGGGATGGACCACCGCCTCCAGGCGACGCCAGCGCACCGGGTCGGTTCCCAGCGCGGCCCCCAGACGCCTCCGGTCCAGGTGACCGGCAACCGTCAAGATTTCGGGTCCAAAAAGGTCCACGGTTCGCACCAACCCCGGGCTTCCCGGAGCCAGGGCCTGGCGTGCCAGTGCGTCGGAGTCCAACAATTTCCCCCCCAACTCCACCATCATGGCAGCCACCGTACTCTTGCCGCAGCCCATGGCACCGGTCAGTCCGAGTACCAACATGGCTCAACCGGAATAGCCGAGAAAGGTGTGGAAATACCAGCCATAGAGGATCGGTCCATAGAAGGCGAAGATCCATCCTGCCAGAGCCAGATAGGGGCCAAAGGGAATGGGCAGATGGCGATCCCGACCAGCCGCCACAATCCAGGTGACACCCACCACGCTGCCCATGATCGCCGCCCCGAACAGGGTGAGGGGCAGTGCCTGCCAACCCAACCAGGCGCCGATCATGCTGAAGAGCTTCACGTCCCCCAGGCCCATGCCGTCCTTGCCGGCCAACCGGGCGAACAGCCACGCGAAGCTCCGCAAGCCACCATATCCCACGGCAGCCCCGATGACGGAATCGCGCAGGGTTGGAAAAGGCTCCCCCAACGGCTCCAACTCGGCCAGGGGCAGGGCTGCCAGCAGCAAACCGAGGACGATGCCCGGTTTGGTGATGGCATCCGGCAGCAGGTAATGGTAGAGGTCGATCACCGTCAGCGCCAGCAGGCTGAACCCCAACAGGGTGAGGGCCAAACCGGCCCAGGTGAGACCGAAATGACTGGTGACCATGAGAATCATCAACCCCGCGGCCAGTTCCACCAACGGATACTGGATCGAAATGGCACTGCCGCAATCCCGGCAGCGGCCTCGCAGCCACAGCCATCCCAACAGGGGGATGTTGTGGTACCAACGGATGGCGTTGCCGCATTCGGGACAGTGGGAGGCGGGAAAGACGATGCTTTCTTCCCGGGGCAGCCGGTAAATGATCACGTTGATGAAACTGCCGAAGATGGTTCCCAGGATGAACAAAAATCCCGGCAGGAATGGTTGCCAGACTGTTTGCCCCACTCTTGCTCTCCTTCCCCCCGAGTGCTTCCTGCCCTTCAGGCCTTGGCGGCCAATCCGTCCAGATGAGCCTTGATCAAGGGAATCGGCATCTCCCGGCCCGTCCAGATTCGAAAGGCCTGTGCGCCCTGATGAATCAGCATGTCCAGGCCGTTCAGCACCCCCAATCCCCTGGTCAATGCGGCCTGCATCAGCGGCGTGACCGGCGGGCTGTAAACGATATCGTTGACGACCGCCTCTTTGGGAAGCCTGGAGACATCCACACCGGAAATCGGCTCACCGTGGAGACCCATGCTGGTGGTGTTGACCAACAGTTCACACTCTTCCAGGGGAATCCGTTCGGCGGTCAAGGGCACTCCTCGGCAGGTCACCTGGCCCAGGGCCGGGGCCAATTCCTCCAGAAGCTTCTGTCCCCGTTCCGCAGTGCGGTTGGCCACCGTGATAGACGTCACCCCACCGGCGACCAAGCCAGCCACCACGGCCCGGGCTGCACCTCCCGCGCCCAGAACCACCGCTCTGGCCCCTTGCAGGCGTCCCGGAAAGGCCTGTTCCAGCGCGGCATGGAATCCATGGACATCGGTGTTGTATCCCCTCAGGCCTCCCTGGCTGTCGATGGCCACCGTATTGACCGCTCCCAGCAGGGCCACCTGGTCATCCAGACGGTCCATCAGCCCCACCAGGGCCTCTTTGTGGGGAATGGTGGCGTTGAACCCCACCATTCCCTGGGCGGCAAATCCCCGCACGGCCTCTTCCAGGCGTTCGGGTTTCACGTGAAACGCCAGGTAACGGAGGTTCAGTCCCAGGGCCAGAAAGGCCAGGTTATGCATGGCCGGCGAAAGGGAATGGCTCACCGGATCGCCAATGATTCCCAGCAAACGGGTGTGACCATCGATGGTCCAGCCGGAAGCGGTCGAGAAAAATGGGCTGTTCATAGGGGGTTGGCCAGATCGACGAAGTGATGATCGAGTCCAAACCGCCTGGTCAGCAGCTTTCCCAGGGCTTGAACGCCGAAGGTTTCGGTCCGATGGTGGCCGGCGGCGATGAAATGAAGGCCTTCTTCCTGGCAATAGTGATAGACAGATTCCGTCGCTTCGCCGGTGAGAAACAGATCGGCCCCGGCCGCCCGGGCCTGCCGGACCAGTTCCGGGGCGGCTCCGCTGCAAACCGCCACCCGTTCGATGCGCTCGGGTCCAAAATTCAGCAGCAATGGAGAGCCTCCGAACAGATCGGTGACTCCATGGAACATTTCCGCCACCGTGCGGGGCGGGGAACAGCGTCCCACCCAGGAAAGCGCTGTGCCGTTGTAAAGACCGAAGGGCTCCAGAGGCTCCAGGGCCAATTTTCTTAGAATGCAGGCATTGTTGCCCCATTCCGGATGAGCATCCAGAGGTAAATGGTAGGCCATGAGAGTCATGTCCTGTTGCAGCAGAATCTTCAGGCGCTGTTTCAGACTGCCCTCCACCACCCGGGGTTCCTTGTCCCAAAACAGGCCGTGGTGAACCAGGACCAGCTCGGCTCCCAGGTCCACGGCCTTTTGAAACAGTTCCACACAGGCAGAGACCCCTGTCACAACCCGATTGATCTCTTCCCGACCCTGTACCTGAACCCCATTGGGGGCATAGTCCCGGAATGATTCGGGGTGCAGGGTTTCATTCAGGAAAGACTCCACGTCCCCCAATGTGACCATTTCAGCAAAACCTCTTGAATTTGCATGACTCGATGGCTAGATTCCCAATCCTGGGCTTCGTGCGGACCCATTTTGAAAATTGGACTCCGCTCGAACTGGGTACAGTTTCCTGGAACCAAAGCGGTCTCCCCATGAATTGCAGCGGAAAATTCACCTTGCTGACAGAGGATGCAGTCGCCTGCAACGAATCCGCCGTGGTCGATTTTCGGGCAGCCCGGGAGCAAATCGCCCGGTTGCTGATTCAATATACCCTGATTGACTCCTATCACAAATTCCGCAAGGCCGAACGGGATTATCCGTTCGTCCAACCCTCGGCCCTGCGTCCCGGGGCCCAGGTTGCCTCCCGGGAATACCACATGCACAACAATGTGTTGATCACCCTGGTGGATGGCAGCCTTCCCGAACGTCTGCGTAAGCATTTCCGTTGTCGGACCAGCAACCAGGTAAAAAAACGGAACATTGCTGCGCTGGCGCCAGGATTGCCGGGACTGGACCAGTATGATCCCGGCCAGCGGCGGCTGGGCGATCCCGGGTTTGGAGATTTGCTGCGCATGCTGATGCCGCTGGACTTCAGTCTGCTCATTCAACGCAGCGGGACGGAAAAGATTCCCGCCGGGGAGTTTCAGCTCACCCATTTCCACGTCAAGATCGAGCGGCTGTTCGACAGCGCCCTGCGGGCGATGGGCATTTATCTCAATTATCTGGAGCGCAGCCTCTATGAACGGGGTGAGGATTTCATGGAGGATCTGGAAAAAAAATTCTTTGAATTCTTCAATTTTTATCACAATGCCGCGGGACGCCGCTCTGCGGCGGCGCTGGCTGCCCAGGTGATGGCCCTGGAACATCAACGGGGTACGGTCTTCATCACGTCTCAGCAGGATCGCCGTTTGACTCTGCTCACGTCCAATGGCGTGGACCAGGATGTAGAAATCGAGCAATACCTGCTGGTGCAACTGGAAAAGGAAGAGCTGGCTGCCCTGTCGGCCTGGGGTGCAGCGATGAATGTCGATGTGGAACGTTACCTGGTCTATCGGGACGACCCACGCGCCATTGCCGTTTTCCGGGCCCGTTATTCCCATACCGAGGCGGCCCGGCCTTCATCGGACGGCTCCTTGAAACCCCAGCTCAACGCCCGGGAAAAATGGGTACGGTTGGTTGGGGAAGCTCTCGTTTCCCTGGATTCGAATCAAAACATGGCCATCGGCTATCCGTTCACCTATTCCCGTTTACCGGCCGATTGCTTCCTCTGAAAGCCGCTTGGAATCTTTCTGTAACCGGACAGGTTGGCCTGAAACAGTTATCCACAGCTCCCTGGGGACAAGTCGGCAACAATCCGTTCCCGGATTTGGGGAAAATCCTCCAAAAAGGCCGGAAAAGCGGAAGCTCTCCCCTTGATCCCCAATCCTTTCATCGGTCATTCCGGTCTTTTTCCCCCGATCTACGGATGATTATTTTTAAATATTATCAATAAGTTAAATTACATATTCCACTTGTCCACAGGACACGAATATCGACTATCAAGATGTTATCAATCTTTTAAACATGAACAGGTCGGACAGCTCCAAAGCCGACCCGCAACAAGGTCATACAGTTGGCCATTTCTTGCGATTTGACAGCCTCGACCCCCCCCCCTATAGTCCATGGAGTCATCTTCGCACCTTCCAACCTGGACTTCGCATGGCCATTGAAGATTCGAACCATCTGTTCTTACGGGCCTGCCTGCGACAGCCGGTAAACAGAACGCCAGTCTGGATCATGCGGCAGGCCGGCCGGTATCTGCCTGAATACCGCCAGGTACGGGCCCAGGCCGGGGATTTTCTGGCCCTGTGCAAGAATCCGGAATTGGCCACCACCGTTACTCTGCAACCCGTTGAACGGTTCGGACGATTCGGTCTGGATGCGGCCATTCTCTTTTCCGATATTCTGGTCATTCCCGAGGCCATGGGTCAGAACCTTCGCTTTTCCACCGGTGAAGGCCCCCTGTTGGAGCCCCCTTTGACCCGTGCCGCCGAGATAGAAAAATTGCGTCGGCCCGACCCTGAAACAGACCTGGGATTCGTCATGCAGGCCGTGGACGAAATCCGTCGCATCCTAAATGATCGAGTGCCCTTGATCGGCTTTTCCGGCAGTCCCTGGACCTTGGCCACCTACATGGTGGAAGGAGGGTCCAGCAAGACGTTCTCCCGGATCAAGGGCATGCTGTACGACGCTCCCGATACTCTGCATCGGTTGCAGGATCGGCTGGTCGACTGCGTGGCCGATTATCTCAATGCCCAGATCCGCCACGGGGCGCAAGCGGTACAGATTTTCGATACCTGGGGCGGCGTTTTGTCACCCCGGGATTTCCGGGAATTTTCCCTGACGCCCATGGCCCGAATCGTGGAACGTCTGGACCGGATCGGATCCGATGGCCAAAGAGTGCCGGTCATTTTGTTTGCCAAGGGCTGTGGCGCCTTTCTGGAAGAAATGGCCAGCACCGGCTGTGACGTGCTGGGCATCGATTGGACCACGGATTTGGGGAAAGCACGCCGGCGGGTTGGAGTATCGACTGCCCTGCAGGGCAACATGGACCCAGCCCTGCTCTATGCCTCGGAGGACCGGATTCGCCAGGAGGTACGGGAACTGTTGGAGGCGTTTGGACCCCATCCAGGACACATCTTCAACCTGGGCCACGGCATGGCTCCGGATATGGATCCGGACCGGTTGGCCATTCTGCTGACCGCGGTGGCGGAAGAAAGCAGCCGAATCCATCGGGATACCAAATCATGACCGTGGATCCGGTATCGCAGCAGGTCCGCTTCGACCGGGAACTGATCGATCGCTATGATCGGTCCGGACCCCGCTATACTTCCTATCCCACCGCCCCCCACTTTCACGAAGGGTTCGGACCACAACAGTTCCAGGATGAAGTGGCCGCCTCCGCAACACGGGATCCGCACCGGCCCCTCTCGCTGTATGTCCACATCCCTTTCTGTGACACGGTTTGTTATTACTGCGGCTGCAACCGAACCGTCACTCCGGACCGTTCCCGCGCCGCCCGTTATCTGGAATATCTGTTGCGGGAAACGGTCCAGGTGGGAAACCTGTTTCAACGTCACCGGCGGGTGGTGCAGCTCCATCTGGGAGGGGGAACCCCCACCTACCTGACCGGGGAGCAATTGTCCCGGTTGATGGCGGGGATCGCCGATCATTTCAGCCTGGAAGAACCGGATCGGCGGGAATTCGGCATCGAAGTGGACCCTCGGGAAATGCCGCCGGGCACCGTGGCCACCCTGGGCCGGATCGGTTTCAACCGCCTCTCCATCGGCGTTCAGGACCTGGATCCCCGGGTGCAGAAAGCCGTCAACCGGGTTCAGCCCGAGATTCTCACCCGGCGGGTCATGGCGGAAGCCCGGGACAATGGGTTCCAATCCATCAACCTGGATCTCATCTACGGCCTGCCATTGCAGACGGCCGATTCCTTCTCCCGGACCCTGGAGCAGGTGGTGCGGAATCTGAATCCGGACCGACTGGCGGTCTTCAACTACGCCCACCTGCCCCAGTATTTCAGCCCCCAGCGGCGGATCAACGCCGCCGATCTGCCCAGTCCGGATGAAAAGTTGCGCATTCTGGAGCGGACCATCCATTTTCTCACCGGAGCCGGCTACGTTTATGTGGGAATGGATCATTTCGCCAAACCAGGGGATGAACTGGCGGTTTCCCAGCGACAGGGGCGTCTGCACCGCAACTTTCAGGGCTATACCACCCATGCCGAATGCGACCTGGTCGGCCTGGGGACCACTGCCATCAGCCAGGTGGGGGAGAGCTATGCCCAGAATGTGAAGGATCTGGAAACCTATTATCGGCGGATCGATGCCGGAGAACTCGCCGTCTTTCGGGGATTGCAGTTGAGCCGGGACGATATCATTCGCCGGGAAACCATCATGCGGCTGATCTGCGATTTCCAGTTGGATCGCCAGCGACTGGGTGACCGCCTGGGGATCGATTTTGACCGATATTTCCAGGCCGAACGGCCCATCCTGGAACGCATGGTCGCCGAGGGGTTGCTGGAGGAAGCCGGTTCCCTGCTACGGGTCACGCCGGCGGGCCGGCTGCTGATCCGCAACATCTGCATGGCCTTCGATTGGTACCTGGCCAACGCCGCGCAGACCAAGACCTTTTCCAGGACCATCTGAACAGCGGAGGGGCAACGTGGGTCAGGCCGTGGTGGTGGGAGGAGGCATTTCCGGATTGGCCACCGCCTGGTTTCTCCAGCAAAAGGGCTGGGGGGTGACGGTGTTGGAATCCCGAACCCGGCCTGGAGGATCCATTCTCACCAGTCGTGCCCAGGACCATCTGGTGGAGCATGGCCCCAATTCCACCCTGCAGAAACCGGGTCATGCCGAGGATGGCCTGGGTCGTCTTCTGGTTGGTCTGGGGCTGGAGTCCCGTCTCCGGGTCGCCAACAGCCAGGCCCAGCGGCGCTATGTGTTGAAAGGCGGACGCCTGGTCCCCCTGCCCGGCTCTCCGCCAGAGGTTTCTGGCAGTCGCCGACCCGAA